>JBBILA010000076.1:0-6322 GCA_037445105.1 Candidatus Microgenomates bacterium | reverse complement strand
ACGATTTTAAAGATGAAAAAAAAAGACCATGGATTATCGGTTTTTGGACACTTTTTTTATACGGTTTTTTTAATCCACCAATTCCTTTTAGTTATCAAATTTTATTTTGGGGCTTAAGAGGGATACTTATTTAAATAAACATGAAAAATGTAAATAAAAAAATAAGCTTTATTATACCGGTACACAACGAAGAAGAATATCTAGAAAAACAACTTATTAAAATTATAAATCATTTAAAAAAATTTTCTAATCTCATTTATGAATTATTGATAATAAACAACGGCAGCAATGATAAAACTTTAAATATTGCTAAGAAATTTATCAAAGAAAAAAAAATAAAACTAATAAATCTTAAATATCCTTCCTATGGAAATGCTATTAAACACGGTATTTTAAAATCATCTTTTGATATTTTAGTTCAATTTGATATCGATTTTTTTGATTTTAATTTTTTAAAAAAAGGTTTAAGATTAATCGAAAAATATCCAATTATTGTTGGATCAAAAATATTAAAAAAATCAAAAGATTTAAGACCAAGGTTTCGGATTTTAATTACAAAAGTTTTTAGCTTTCTAACAAAAAAAATTTTTTTATATCAAGGGACTGACACTCATGGAATAAAAATTTTTAGAAAAAAAGATATTATTGGATTAATTAATAAAGTAAAAAGCAAAAATCATCTTTTTGATACCGAACTTCTTATTAGAGCCCAGTTTCAAAATTTAAAAATAAAAGAATTACCAGTGAATATAAAAGAAATTAGACCAACTAGATTTCCTTATCATACTCGATTGATCAGTTTTTTTAGAGAATTTATTATTTTAGTCTATTTTTTTTATAAAGAGATTTTACCCTTTAAAAATTTATTTAACAAAAACTCAAACTTTAATTTCATAATTGATGATTATGGCTGTCAATATAAAATTGATAAAAAAATAATTACGCTTTTACCTTCAAAAAAAATTGCTAAAATCTCTATCTTGCCAAATTATATTACAAAAAAAAGTATTGATTTATTGAAAAAAATCAAAGATAAAAATATAAAATTAGCTTGTCATATAAACCTAACTGAAGGA
This sequence comes from Candidatus Microgenomates bacterium, assembly GCA_037445105.1. Lineage (GTDB taxonomy): Bacteria > Patescibacteriota > Microgenomatia > UBA1406 > GWC2-37-13 > GWC2-37-13. The sequence continues at coordinate 5,246 of JBBILA010000076.1, read as the reverse complement.
AAATCCATTACTTCCCAATCAAATTTTGACAATCTGCCATTTTTTATTTTAAAATTATTTTTTAATTTATATCGTCTTGAAAATCTTAAAAAAGAGATAGAAAGCCAAATCTGTTTTTTAATCAATCAAGGTTTAAAGATTGATGAAATAAATTCTCATCAACATATTCATGCTTTAACACCTATTAATGAAATATGTCTTAATTTAGCTAAAAAATATAAAATTAAAAAAATTAGAAAATATAAAAATCTTAAAGCAATAACTTTTAAAGCTAAAATAAAATTATTTATTCTTAAAACTCTAGCCTTAATTTCATATTTGACAAAAAATAAAAAAATAAAAATGCCGTCTTGTTGGAATATTAAAAATAAAAATTACTTAACATTTTTAAGTCTAGAAGATAAGTCTTTTTTTGATAAACTCTTTACTAAAGAAAGAAAAAAATTAAAAATTGATATTGTTATACATCCTTTTTTTTCCTATGATAATGACAAAAGATATTTTAAACTGTTAAAAAATAATTATGAAAACTAAAATTTTTCTTTTGAATCCTCCTTATAAAGAACTTATTATTCGAGATAACTTTTGTTGTTTTACTTCAAAAAGCGGTTATTTATGGCCTCCTGTTGACTTTTTGTATTTGTCTGGGATTCTAAAAGAAAAAGATACAGAAATCAAAGTTTGTGATGCTGTAGCTGAAAATAAAAAGTGGAAAGAAGTTTTTGATTTAATATCCAAAAATAAACCTGATATTATCATTGTTCTTACAGGAACTGTAAGTTTTAAGAATGATTTAGCTAATTTAAGACAACTTAAAATACCAGCTGATATCTATCTTATGGGAAATACTCCCGCTTTTATTCCTAGTTATTTTCTTAAAAAGTATCCATTTATCAAAGGTGTCATTCATAATTTCTATGATCCAAAAATCTACGATTTTTTAACCAAAAAAAATAAAAACTGTCAAAGCATTTCTTATAAAGAAAAAAACGAAAAAATTAAATTTGGAAAGATAAATTATCTACCAGTTTCTAAAGAAATCAGCTTATTTAAACCGCCTCAATACCATCTTTTTCCTCTTTTAAAATATTCAACGCCCTTTATAAAAAGAAAACCAATGATAACTGCAATGACTTCTTTTGGTTGTCCTTTCAATTGTAAGTTTTGTGTTGCTAGCGCTTTGAATTATTATCCTCGACCAATTAAAGATTTAGAGAAGGAATTTGATGTTATGAAAAAGGCAGGAATAAAAGAAATTTTTTTTGAAGATTCAACTTTTAATACAAATGAAAACTATACTAAATCAATATGCAATTTAATGATTAAAAAAAAATATAATTTTAGCTGGAGTGCAAATGTCCATAGTTTTAATCTAAATATTAATCTTTTAACTTTAATGAAAAAAGCCGGCTGTCATACTCTTAAAATCGGTATCGAATCAGGCAATCAAGAAACTCTTAATTTATATGCTCCCTCAAAAAGATTGGAAAAAATCAAAGAGGGAATTAAAAGAGCTAAAAGTCTCGGATTAAAAACCTTAGGATATTTCATTCTTGGTTTTCCTAATGAGAATCTGCAAATGGCTAAAAACACTATTAAAGAAGCGATAAAAATTGATCCCGATTTTGTTTCTTTCTCTGTATTAACTCCTGATTACGGTACCAAACTTTATCAAGAAGCAATAGAAAAAAAATTAATTAAAAATAAAATTTTTTCATTTGATTCTAGTGGAAAAGCAATATTAAATAATCCATTTTTGTCATTAAAAAAACAAGATCAATTGATAAAAGAAGCTTATTTTCATTTTTATCTAAGACCAAAAAAAATATTAACTTTTATTTTTGATTTTAAAAATTTATGGAAATATATTAAAAATGGTTTTTTTCTTATTTTTAAGAAAATAATATAATTTACTCTTTTTTATGATTAGTAAATTTATCAAAAAAATTAATATATGGAATAACTTTTTTAATAAAAAGGAACAAATTCTGTTATTGATAATTCTTTTAAGTGGATTTTTTAATAGATTGATAACAGCAGTTAAAACCCAATTATGGAGAGATGAGGTTTATATTTTTTTAACCTCACAAAATAATTCGTTTTTTAATCTTCTTTTACAAAAACATTGGGATACTGCTCATCCTCCTTTATATTTTATTTTTCTTCATTTTTGGGGACGCTATTTTTATAAACCATTTCTTCTCAGGCTTCCTTCTTTAATTATCGCTTTTTTTATTCTTTATCTTACTCCTATTTTGGCAAAAAAAATTGATCAAAAAAATATCTATTTTCCTTTTTTAACTCTTTTTTTTATTTCTTTTTCTCATTTTCAAAACTCCCTTTCGATGGTGGCTCGACCATATCCTTTTGAAATATTTTTCACTTTAGTTTCTTTAATTTTATTTATCAAGATTTTAAACTCAAATTTTAAAACCAATTGGCAAACAAGTCTTTTCTGGGGAATAACCACTTCCCTAGCCTTTTTATTTGATTATGGAGTTTTATGGTTTATTATTGGTCAGTTTATCTTTCTTTTAATTTTGTCTTTTATAAAAAGATTTAAAAACATAAAAAAATTTTTTTCATCTTTATTGATGGGGGTTAATCTCATTTTTTTATCTTTATCATTAACTTTACCATTAATTATGGTAAATCTTCAGAATTCTTTTCATCTTGAAAGATATTTAGCCGCTAGTTTTTTTGAAAATCCAATTTTTCATATAAACAACCAATTAAGTAATTTATTAGGAATAACTTATAAAGATATTTTTTTAAATTGGGGAATAAAAAAAGATTACCTTATAGTCTTTTTCATTTTAATAAACTTTTTAGGTTTTTTATTTCTTTATCTTCGAGATAAAAAAGTGGCGTTAATGTTATTAATAACTCAATTAAGTATATTTATTTTTCCTTTATTGGTTAGTTTTTTTATTTATCCTATTTTTCTTGACCGACATATTAATATCTTTAATTTATTTTTTATAATCTTTATTTCTTATTTTTTCAGTTTTTTATTAAGCCTCAATAAAAAATTGGTTTTGGTTGTTTTTCTTACCATTATTATCTCAGTCATTAATTTTTATATTGCTTTCCCCCAAATTCATTATGTTGATCCACCTTATGATTTTCTTTCGCTTCATAAAAAAATTTTTTTTTATTCTAAAAAAAATAAAAAAATAGTTGTCTTAACTCATGCGCCTTTGTTTATGTTTAAACATTTTAATTACTATAATCTTTTTTATAGAATCAATAACTTCATCGTTATTCAGATTTCAGATAAAAATTTAAATATTATTAAGAAAACCTTTTTAGATAATAAGCAAAATAAAGTTTTCTATATTGATTTTTTATATGAAAAAAATCATGGTAATCAATATCTACCATCAAATTTTGATTTCAAAATAAATTTATCTTGTAAAAAAATCTTACGAAACTACATAGATTATATTTATTTTATTGAATGTAGTAATTAAAATTTAAAATATGTCATCAAATCATATTCTTATCACCGGTTCTCTAGGTTTAATTGGTTTTGAAGCGACAAGATTTTTTTTAGAAAGAGGCTATCAAGTGATTGGGATTGATAATAACTTGAGAGCAAAAATATATGATATAAAAACAAATTATCAAAAAAAACTTGAATTTTTAACTAAAAAATTTAAAAATAAATATCTTCATTATCACGAGGATATTAGAAATAAGAATTTTTTAAACAAGTTATTGTTAAAATTTGAAAACTCTATTTATGCCATTATCCATACTGCTGCTCAAACCTCTCATGATTATTCGGCTAAAGATCCAGTTTTAGATTATGAGATAAACGCTTTAGCAACATTTAGATTATTAGAGTTAATGAGAAAATATTCTCCTCAATCTGTTTTTATTTTTACATCAACTAATAAAGTTTACGGGGATAGAGTTAATTATTTTAATTTATATGAGTTTAAAACTCGCTTTGATTTAAAAAGAAATGATAAATATTACTTCGGTATTAATGAAAATTTTTCTCTTGACCAATCGCTTCATAGTCCATTTGGTGTTTCTAAAGCTTCAGCCGATTTGTTGGTCCAAGAATATGGACGTTATTTTAATCTAAAAACCGGCATCTTTCGTTTAGGAGTTGTTTCTGGCAGTGGTCAAAACGGAGCGTTTGAGCAAGGTTTTTTAAGTTATTTTATTCAAAAAATCACCAATGACGAGGGAATAAACATTATTGGGTATAAAGGCAAACAAGTGAGAGATATTATTCACGCGAAAGATGTTGTTTTAGCCTTTAATGAATTTTTAAAAAGACCAAAAATGGGCGAAGTTTATAATCTAGGCGGTGGCAGGGAAAACGCAATTTCGATTATTGAATTGATTTTCTTTCTAGAAAAAAAATTAAATAAAAAAATTAATTATCTTTATCAAAAAGAGCCACGATTAGGTGATCATAAGTGGTGGATTACTGATTATTCAAAATTTAAAAGAGACTATCCCGATTGGAAAATCACTTTTTCTTGGCAAGAAATTGTTAATGAAATTATTAACAGCCAAAAGAAATATGATTTTTAAAGGAAAATTTAAAATCATAGAAAATGAGATTACTGCCTGTGATTATGATTTTGTTTTATCTCAAATAGAGAAGAAAATTGAAGAAAATAAATCTCTTTTAATTTCTCCAATCGCATCTCATACTTTAGTTAAAGCAAAACAAAACAAAAAATTAAAAAAAATTCTTGATAGTTTTAATTTTCTTGTACCTGATAGTCAGTGGATCCGATGGAGTTTAAAATTTTTATATCAGATTTCTCTTTTTGATCGAGTTTATGGTCCGGAATTAATGAAAAAAGTTCTTCAAATATCTTCAAGGAAAAAATATAAAGTGATGTTCTATGGGACAAAGGAAGAAACTTTAAAAAAATTAGAAAATAAAATCAAAGAGAAATTGCCTCAATTAAAAATTGTTGCTAAAGAACCATCTTTATTTAGAGATTTAAGTAATAAAGAATGGGATAAATTAATCAATAAGATATTGTTAAAAAAACCAAAGATAATCTTTGTTTCTTTAGGTAGTCCTTTACAAGAAGAGTTTGCTTGCGAATTAAATAGAAAATTGATTGAAAAAAAATTCGCTTGTGTTATCATTCCAGTTGGCGCAGCTTTTGATTTTTTATCAGGTGCTAAAAAACAAGCGCCAAAATGGCTGGGCGATTTTGGCTTAGAATGGCTTTTTAGATTAATTCAAGAGCCAAAAAGATTGTGGA
>JBBILA010000075.1:0-1528 GCA_037445105.1 Candidatus Microgenomates bacterium | reverse complement strand
TGGCAATCTTCGTGCCATGGTTTGGGCTGATTTAATCAGACGAACCTTTGAATACCTCGGCTATCAAGTTATTTTTGCAAGAAACTACACCGACGTTGGTCACTTAGTTTCCGATGCGGATGAAGGAGAGGATAAAATGGAGAAAGCAGCTAAAAGGGAAAAATTAACACCAAGGCAAATTGCTCAAAAATATATTGATATTTTTGAAAAAGATACCACCCTTTTAAACATTAAGGAGCCGACATATAAGCCAAGAGCAACTGAATACATATCTGAGATGATTAAAATGATTGATAAACTTTTAAAAGACAATATTGCTTATCCTACTGACTTAGCGATTTACTTCGATGTTACAAAATTTAAAGATTATACTAAGCTTTCTCGTCAAAAATTGAATCTTCAATTACCTAATGCTGGTAAAGGAAAAGTTGCTGATCCGCAAAAAAAAAATTTCTATGACTTTGCTCTTTGGTTTTTTAAAAAAGGTGAGCATAAGAATGCTCTTCAAACATGGCCTTCCCCTTGGGGTGAAGGTTTTCCTGGTTGGCACATTGAATGTTCGGTGATGGCGATTAAACTTCTTGGTGAAACGATTGATATTCATATGGGTGGAGTAGAGCACATTCCAATTCACCACACCAATGAAATTGCCCAAAGCGAATCTTATACTAGCAAAAAATTTGTTAATTATTGGCTCCATAATGAACATTTATTGGTAGATAATAAAAAAATGTCAAAATCCGAAGGCAATGTCTTAACATTAAACGACGTTATAAAAAAAGGATTTGATCCTTTAGATCTTCGATATTTTTATCTTCAAGCTCACTATCGATCGCAACAAAATTTTACTTATCAAGCTCTTTCAGCATCACGTCAAGCAAGATTAAAACTAATCAATAAATTAAAATCATGGCTTGCTAATAAAATTGAACCAATATCTAAATTAACAAATAGTTATGCAATCAAATATCAAAATCAGTTTATTGAGAATATCTCTAATGATTTTAATATCCCAGAGGCTCTTTCGCTGACATGGAAAATGGTTGATGATCAGAATATTCCCGAAGCTCAAAGGTATTCTCTCTTGATAAATTTTGATCAAATCCTTGGTCTAAAATTAAAAGAAATATCTTTAGATATCATCCCAAATGAAATCATTCAACTGGCAGAAGAGAGACAATCCGCCAGAAAACTAAAAAATTATCAAAAAGCTGATCAATTAAGAAAAAAAATCGAATCACTTGGATACACAATTGAGGACATGGTGGATGGATATAAAATCAAAAGAAAGTAATAATTAAAAGCAATTTTTAATTTTTAACTAACCAGCAAACTCGCTAACCAGCAATTAGCTAACTGATTTCACCCTTTACACCTTTATACATTTATACATTTATACATTTATACTTTTACACCTTATACTTTTTTCCCATCATTTAATAAAAATGAGACGATCGTCTCAAATTTATTAAAAGGTAAAATTATTTAGAGGATTGTAATAACTAATATTAATTTCCAATTTTTTTCT
>JBBILA010000074.1:0-1745 GCA_037445105.1 Candidatus Microgenomates bacterium | reverse complement strand
TCTCATCTTCCAAGATGCCTGCCTGAGGGGTTTAACATTAGATTACTAACTGTCGATGATAGGAAAAATGAGATTATCCGTCAGAGTTATTATAAGCTTTACCAACCATTTAGTTGGACTAAAGAAGAGATAGATTCTCTTTTAAATAATCCAAATAATATTTTGGTAGCGGTTTTTGACGAGAGTCGAGAAGTGATTAGTTCGGGAATGGCGGAAATAGGTAGTGTTCCAATTGTTTGCGGAAATAGTTTTTTAACTTTGGAGTTAGCAGAAATTACCGAAGCCGCTACTTTGCCCCAATATCGAGGTAATGGTTTTTACCAAAAAGTTTCTGATGAAATTTTGAGAGTTTTAGCAAGGATGTCTGATCCACCAAATCTTGTTTTTGGTGAGCTGAATTTAGATTCAGCCGGTGTTTTAAAAGTGGCCGCTCGGCAAGGTCGAACTTGCGCTTGGCAGTCGGCTATTAATTTGAGTTTAGATCCTAATCAAGGCCATTGGTTTTTAGAGTAACATGTACCGATAAGTAGTGGTTTGGGTAATGGCTGAAGAGAAGATTATCCTTATAACAATTTAATGCCGGCCTGGTCGACTCAGAGAGAGTTATTACAAAGATATGGAAGGTAAAATATTACCATTATTAAAAAAAATCGTTTCGATTAATTCAATTTATCCTAGTGAGAATAAATTGATTAATTTTTTGTTTGAATACTTAAAAGAAAACAATATTTTTGTTGTAAAACAAAAAATCGCCGAAAATCGATTTAATCTTCTTGCTACTAAAGGTAGGGAAAAAAAAGCGATTCTTCTTTTGGCTCATGCTGACACGGTTAATTTAACTGGCAATTGGCAGACTAACCCGTTTCAATTAACCCAAAAAAGTGATCGATTGTTTGGGCTTGGTGCTTGGGATATGAAAGGAGGCTTGGTTGTTAACTTATTGACTTTTTTAGAAGCAGAGCCGAAAAATTATCAGTTAAAGTTGGCCGTCACTGTTGATGAAGAAAATATTTCCCAAGGCGGTTATGTTTTGGCAAAAAGCAATTTCATTAAAAATGTTGATTGTGTTCTCTCAACTGAACCAGCGTTTCAGCATGGCGTCAAAGGGATTGTAATCGGTAGATCAGGAAGAGCAGTTTATCAGATTTTTTTAGAACGACCCTCTCTTCATACCGCCTTTTATCATCCAAAAAAAGATTTAAGTTTACTAATGAGCGAGATAATTAGTCAATTGAAAAAAATTTACCAGGAAAAAAAAGGGCGAAAAAGATTAATTCAAGTGAGAAAAATTGAAACAGAGAATACTGGAATGTCTTTGATTTCTAAGATTCACCTTGAGCTTGAATCAATAATTAGCTCTCCTTTGACTCATCAATTAGTTAAAAACAGATTGAATCATTTATTAAAAAAGATTGTCAGAAAATATGATCCAGCAATCAAATTTCAAATCGATTTTTTTCCTCGAAAAACACCGTTTTTAGAGCCTTATTTTATTAAAAAGAACAATTATTATTTAAAACAGCTTAAAAAATCAGTCAAAAAAATCACTCATCATCAGCCAATTTTATATTTTCGCTCCTCAGTGGCTGATGATAATATTTTTGGTGTTATGGGAAAAACAGTTTTGGGGATTGGTCCTGAAGGAGGTAATGCTCATAACACTAATGAGTGGGTGTCTTTAAACTCTTTAGTGAAATTGAAAGAAATATTAGTCGATTTTCTAAAAAGTATTGTTTAGGTAGTTT
>JBBILA010000073.1:0-1826 GCA_037445105.1 Candidatus Microgenomates bacterium | reverse complement strand
ATTAATTTCTAATTGTCCTAAATCTTCTCCTTTTCTTGTTCTTACAGCAATTTTATTTTTTTCTACCTCTTTTTCTCCTATTATAATAAGATAAGGAATTTTTTTCAAGGTAGCATTTCTAATTTTTTTACCTAGCGTTTCGTTTTCAGAATTAACCATTGATCTAAGGCCATTTTCTTTTAAAAGATTATCAATTTTTTTAGCATGGTCATTATATTTTTCAGAAATTGGCAAAATCTCAACCTGTTTTGGTGCAAGCCACAAAGGAAAAGCACCTTTATAATGTTCAATTAATATTGCTACCCAGCGTTCAAGCGAACCAAGAGGAGCTCGATGAAGCAAAACTGGTCTTTTAATTTGATTATTTTTATCAACGTATTCAAGATTGAATCTTTGTGGTAACATAAAATCAACCTGAATGGTGCCACATTGCCATTCTCTTCCTAAGGCATCTTCAATAATCACATCCAATTTTGGACCATAAAAAGCTGCATCCCCTTCACTTCTTATATATTTTAAACCTCGTTTTTCGATTGCTTTAACAATCTCTTTTTCTGCTTTTATCCAAATCTCATTATTACCTAAATATTTTTCTTTAGGTGATCTTAATCCTAATCGAAGATAATATTTTTTAATTCCAAAAATTTTTAAAAGATATTCCATGTATTCAAAAACTCCTAAAAATTCATCAATTACTTTTTCTTCCTGACAAAAAATATGAGAATCATCTTGGGTGATATGTCTGACTCTAAGCATTCCTGATAGTTCTCCGGCTTTTTCATATCTATAAACAGTAGCTATCTCAGCGATTCTTAAAGGAAGATCTCGATAACTTCTTGGGGTTGACTTATAAATCATCATATGAAAAGGACAGTTCATAGGTTTTATTAGATATTCCTCTTCATCAATATTCATTGGTGAATACATTTTATCTCGATATAAATCCCAATGACCTGATGTCTGCCAAAGACTTTTTTTACCAATATGAGGAGTGTAAACATGTAAGTAACCTCTTTTTTCTTGTTCTTTATAGATTAATTCTTCAATTTTTCTTCTTATAAAAGCTCCATCTGGTGCCCAAAGGAGAAGACCTGAACCAACCTCTGGCGCTAAAAGATAAATCCCTAATTGAAGACCAAGTTTTTTATGATCAATTTTTTTTGCTTCTTCGTATTTTTTTAGATAATTATCAAGATCTTCTTTTGAAAAGAAAGCGGTTCCATAAATTCTGGTAAGCATCTTGTTTTTTTCATTTCCTCGCCAGTAAGCGCCGGCTATTGATAAAAGTTTAAAATACTTAATATTTTCATTTGGTTTTTCAATATGCCCACCTCGACAAAGATCAATAAAATCTCCTGATTGATAAAGAGTGATTTTTTCTTTTCTTGAAACTATTTCATCAATAAGTTCAAGTTTGTAGGGGTTGTCTTTAAAAATTTTTTTTGCTTCTTTTTCTGAGACTTCAATTTTTTTAAAACCAGTCCAGGTTTTTACAATCTGTTTCATTTTTTCCTCAATTTTTTTTAAGTCAGAAGGACTAATTTTTTCATCTTCAAAATCAATATCATAATAAAAACCATTTTTTATTGCTGGTCCAAGAGTGATTTTTGCTTGAGGATAAATATCCAAAACAGCTGCAGCCAAAAGATGAGCGCATGAGTGTCTTAATTGGTCTAGGATTTTATTATCCATACTTTTATATGAAGTATACAAAGATTAAATTAAATCTGCAATAAAAAAATAAATCAGTAAAAATAAATAATAACCAATAACCAATAATAAATTTTTAATCAATTTTTAATAAGTTAATTTTTAATATATTAAAA
>JBBILA010000072.1:0-1860 GCA_037445105.1 Candidatus Microgenomates bacterium | reverse complement strand
AGAAAAGAAAGGAAAAACTTATTATTATTCATTAATTGAAAATTATCAGAAATTAAAAAATAATAGCCTAAAAAAAATTATCGCCGATGGGTTTTTTTATTTTGGGGTGTTTAATTTTATTAATGAAGAAATGAATCTATCATTTACTTACTTTTTAAACCGAGTTGTTAATTTTCTTCAAAAACCAGCATTAAAAACAGCAATGATTTTTTCATCTATCTTATTAATTATCAACTTTATTTTTCACTTATATCTTGATGGTTTTTTTGATTATCTAAGTTTTCTCTTTATTAATCCGAGTCTTCTTTTGAAATTTAATCTAATCAATGAATCTTTATCGGCTTTGGAATTTTTCTTTGTTTTTACTTTTTTAGTAATCACTTTAAAAGTGGTTTTTTCTAAAAAGTCATTTAATCGTTATCAGTTTAAATTTTTTTAACCTATGACAAAAGAAAATAATAAGGAAAATAAAACACAATCAGATAATAATCAAAAATTTTATTCTGGAGTTCTTTTAGGAGTAGGGATTGTTTTTTTGGTTTTGATTGCTTTTTTTCTTGGCTTAAAGATGGGCAGAAAAGAGTTTTATTATCGTTATCCGCCGATGTTTTATCCTTTTTTTAAGGAAAAGCATCGAGGTTTTGTTCCACCCAAATTTCGCGGTCATGGATTAGTGGGGACGGTGGATTCTGTCGGTAAAGAGAGTTTTGTGGTCAAGAATCGTTGGGGCGAGTTGATAACGGTTTTAGTTGACAAAAATACTCGATATTATCTTGATGGTCAAACAGGAAAATTTTCTGATATTAAAAAAGATAAATTGGTGACCGTTGTTGGTTATCCGAAAGAAGATGAAGTGGCGATTCAGGCGACGGTGGTGAGAATTTTAAAATAAATTAAAAACTTGAATAAATTTAAGTTTTTTAAAATCCTTTGTTTACTTTAACTGATCCTCTCCTCCTTTACTCCACGGATGACAACGGATGATTCTTTTTAGACCAAACCATAAGCCTTTAATCACGCCATATTTTTCTACTGCTTGATAAGTGTATTCCGAACAAGTTGGTGTAAAGCGACAAACTTTATCAGTTAAAAACAATTGACGCATTAGGGCGGTATGAAAGAATGAAGTTTTTTGATAAAAGCGAATTAAGTAAAGAACAATTTTTTTCATGGATGAAAATAAAACACGATGGTAATTTCTCCTTTAATATTTTTTCTTTCTTTTAATATATTTAAGATTTCTTTTGGTTTTCCGCGAATAAATTCTTCATAGATTTTTGTCATTTCGCGAGCAATAACAATTTGGCAGCGATCATTGAATGTTTCATTAAAGATAATTAATGTTTCAATCAATCGATAAGGTGATTCAAAAGCGATAAAAGTTGGCGATTTTTTATTAATTTTAAGATTGGTTAATTCTTGAAGTAATTTTTTAATTTCATTTTTCTTTTTTGGTAAAAAACCTAAAAAGACAAAAGGCGAGGTTGGTAAACCTGAAGTAATTAGAGCGGGTAAAATTGCTGAAGGACCAGGAAGAGGGGTAATTTTTACTTCTTTTTTTATCGCTTCTTTGACCAAAAGTTGTCCTGGATCAGAGATTAAAGGCGTTCCAGCATCAGAGACTAGCGCTAAATTTTTTCCATAAAGGAGTTTTTCAATAATTTTTGGGATTTGAAAAAGTTGGTTTTCATCTGTTAGATGAATGATTGTTTTTTCAATCTGATAATGATTAAGAAGTTTTTTTATCTGATCAGTTGATTCGGCAATGATTTCATCAACGTTTTTTAAAATTTCCAAAGCCCTCAAAGCGATGTCTTTTAGATTACCGATTGGGGTTGAAACTAGATATAAGGTTCCCTG
>JBBILA010000071.1:0-2005 GCA_037445105.1 Candidatus Microgenomates bacterium | reverse complement strand
TAAAGTGGAAAAAGTAAGACTGATAATTAAAAGCATTGATGTTGAACATGGATTTTCTTTATTAGCTTTTGGAATAGATGAGAAATTAATACCAGGAAAAGAAACAACAGTAGAATTTGTCGCTGATAAAAAAGGATCTTTTCCATTTTTTTGTAGTGTCTATTGTGGCTCTGGTCATGCAGGGATGAGAGGGAAATTAATTGTTGAATAGTTTTTTAGTTATAAATTTTTTTTTATAAAAATATGAAAGTCATCAAGCTTTTACCAAAAACTTTTTCAGAAAAAATTTTTCAAATGAAAGGCATTTCCAAAAAAACAATCGAAGAACATTTAAAACTTTATCAAGGTTATGTTAATAAATACAACGAAATTCAGGAAAAGTTAAGGGCATTAACTGAAAATGATTTTACTTCAGCTAATCAAACTTATTCTTTAATTCGTGAATTAAAAGTTGAGTTAACCTTTGCCTATGGTGGCGTGATTAATCATGAAATTTATTTTGGTCATTTAGGCGGTAATGATGGTTCACCATCGGGTGATCTTTTAAAACAAATTAATAAAGATTTTGGTTCATTTGAAGCTTATAAAAAAGAGGTGAAAGCGACTGGGATGGCCGCTCGTGGTTGGGTCTGGACGGCCTGGAATGAGAAAGAGGAACGACTTGTTAATTATTTAGGTGATGCCCAAAATACTTTTCCAGTCTGGTATGCTAAACCGATTCTTGCTTTGGATACTTACGAACATGCTTATTTTATCGATTATGGAGCGAATCGTGGAGGATATATTGATGCATTTTTTGACAATTTAGATTGGGGGGAAGTAGAAATCAATTTTCAAAAAGCGGTTAATACTTGCTTATGTGGAGGCGCTTGTGAGGAATGTTAACTACTTTTTTTATCGCCTTTCGGGAGTTTTTGGAGACTTTTTTAATCATCGGTGTTTTTTTGGGATTGTCAAAGAAATTAAAGATTAAAAAGGAAAAAGAAATCTTGGTGGCGGCTATCATTGGAGTTATTTTTAATCTTATTCTTAGTTTATCGAGTTTTATTCTTGGCAGTAAAACCAGTCTTGTTTTAAATAAGAGAAATAGCGAGATTTTAGAAGGTTATCTTTATCTTTTTTCTGGATTTTTTTTGGCTTATGTTGTTGTATATCTACATCAACTTTTTAACCGGACTCAATCAAAAGATATTCTTTTACTTCATGAAAAAATCAAGAAAAATATTTTTGATTTTTCATTATTTTTGACAATTTTCTTTTTAGTGGCAAGGGAGGGATTTGAAATTGCTCTTTTTACCGCAACTACCTCACTTTTTTCCAAGTTTATAGAAAATTTGATCGGTTTAATGGCCGGGTTTTTTCTTTCTTTATCATTAAGCTTTTTGGTTTTTTTAGGTTTGCTTAAGTTTTCTTTGAGAAAAATTTTTAAAACGACAGAATTTTTTATTGTTCTTTTAGGAGGAGTGTTTGTGAAAAATGGCGTCAAAGAATTGGCTGAGATTTATTTTGATATTAATTTAAGTAAAATTCTCCCATTAAATCTTAATTTTCTCCCCTCAAAAAATACATTTTTTGGCCATTTTTTAAATAGTTTTTTTGGGCTAGAGAAGAATTTTAGCTTAATTTATTTTTTAATTATTGGCTTTTATATTTTTACCTTTAAATTTTTACTTTTTAAGGAAAATAAATAATAAATTCTATCTTGTATTTTTCTTAAATCTTTGCTATAAATTTTAATCTATGATTGTTGTTTCTTCTTTAACAAAAGTCTTCGAAAAAACAATAGCAGTTGACAATATTACATTTAAAACCAAGGAGGGAGAAATTATTGGATTTTTAGGGCCAAATGGTGCTGGAAAAACAACGACAATGCGTCTTCTAACCGGATATTTAAAACCAACTAGCGGGAAAGTTTCTGTGAACAATCTAGATCCAATTAAAAATAGACTTGAGGTCTTAAGAAATATTGGTTATCTTCCAGAAAACAATCCGTTGTATTTTGAAA
>JBBILA010000070.1:0-2047 GCA_037445105.1 Candidatus Microgenomates bacterium | reverse complement strand
TTTGCCTATGTTTTAGGGATTGTCTTTCCTCTTTTTCTTCTTTCTTTATTTTATGAAAGATTAACCGATAAAATTTCTGGAAAAAATCGACAGCGAATCTATCAAATCTTTAAAATCTTAGGCGGCAGCATTTTTATTATTTCTGGCATCTTAATTATCATCGCCAATTTCTTTAAAAAAATTGAGATGTATCAGATGGAAGGATACAGTCGGAGTCTTCGTTTAGCTGTTTTTCAAATGGCTAAATTCTTTCAAAATCCGCTAATTGATGTCATTATTTTTTCTATAATTATTTTTATTTTTTATCAGTTATTAAAAAAATCAAAATGAAAAAAATAGTTCTATTTTTTCTTCCCGTGGTTTTTTTCTTTTTTGCTTTTCAAGTTAAAGCGCAGATGATGGGTGGTTGGCGATTAAATAATTTCTCCTCTTCCAACTGCCAACAAGACGATCAGTATTTTGAAAAATTGGGCGATCAACTGATGAAGCAGATGATGGGCGAGAAACAAGATGAGTTAATGGAAAAACAAATGGGTGAAGAGCTGTCTCGATTAATGCATATTCGGATGGGCAAAATGTTAAGTGGTTGTCTTTCTGGGTTGAATCAAGGAGGTTTTGGGATGATGGGTTATCCGATGATGGGAGGATGGATGAGCGGCTGGGGAGGATTTTATTCTTGGTATTTTTTTCTGATTCAGATTCTAGTTGTTTTAATTTTGATTTTATTGATTGTTTATCTTTGGAAAAAAATTAAAAATTAATTTTAAAATATCAATATGAAAGATCTGAAAAAATCTTTAAACGAAGTTTATCAGAAGATAAGTCTTTTGGTTTTAACTTTAAGCCTGTTTTTTGTCTTTTTGTTTTTTGACTATTTTCTTTTAACCAGAGTCACAAGTTTTGAAAAATTTTTAATTGATAATAATCGTCTCTTTGTTTTTTTAACCCTTCTTTTTAGTTTAGTCAATAATTTTTTGATTGCTGTCGCCCTAACATTTTTAGTTTATCTGATTGAAAAAAAACAAAAAGTTGTTGGCGGGAAAGGGAATACTTTTTTTGGTATTTTGCTAAGTTTGGTCTCTGTTGGGTGTGCGGTTTGCGGTGGTTTATTACTGCCTGTTTTAGGGATTGCCGCTTCTTTGACCGCTTTTCCCTTTCAGGGACTTGAAATTAAGATTTTATCAATCGGGTTGTTATCGCTTTCTTTATCTGAGATGAGCCAAATTATTGCCGGTACCAACTGGAAACGATCAAGACAAGTTGGTATTAAAAGATTTTACTGGCTTTTTGGTTTGCTGGCTTTAATTTTGGTTTATTTAATTCCTCGTCTTCCTTGGTCAATGAAGAAAAATTTTTTTGGCAGTCTTGTTGTTTCTCAAAAACAATTAACAAAAAACTCAACCAATGCCGATGAGATTTTTGAGGCGATTAATCCCTCATCAGGTTATGAGATTAAAGCCTCTTATGGGGATTTAGGACCAAAGATGTTAGCTTCAGGAGTGATTGATCTTGAGAAATTTAAAAGTGTTTATCAGCAGTCAGGTCAGCCTTTAACCGATGAGCAGTTGACCATTCTTACTAAAGGAAGCAATCAAAAAATTAAAATCACTCGAGAAAACTCGTATTTTTTACTCAATTTTTTCTGGGCGGCTGGACTAGCTAATCAATCAAAAATCTTAACCGAAGGAGAGATTACTAAATATGGACAAGATCAGATTGGTAATTTTGCCTCAACTGGCGGGTGGACTTTAGCCAAAGGCGAGCCGATGAATTTTTATGCCAAAGAAAAACTAATTCCTTTAACCAATGAGCAAGAAAAATTAGTGGAAAAAGTTGCCTCGGCTATCTATCGACCTTGTTGTAACAACTCAACGGCTTTTCCTGATTGCAATCATGGGATGGCCCTTTTATCAGTGCTTCAGCTTTTGGCAAAAAACGGTGCTTCTGAAAAAGAGATGTTTGAGGCGGCTAAATACTTTAATGCTTTCTGGTTTCCAGGAAATTATTATGATTTAGCCTTATATTTTAAAAACAAAGAAAATAAAGA
>JBBILA010000069.1:0-2054 GCA_037445105.1 Candidatus Microgenomates bacterium | reverse complement strand
AACTCAAAACTTACTTGTTCACCAATAATTTTTTTGAAAGTATAAAGATCATCATTTTGCGGATTAAAATTATAATTTTTTCCCAAAATCAAAACTTTCGGCAGCTCTTTTTTTGTTAACTTATAAAGTTTTGCTGAAAGGTTATACTCAAGTCCTGATAAATCAGAAAGCTGAGGAATTAATTCTTTTTTATCTTGATAGTTTAAAACAATCCCAAAGTAGGCATTGGTAATCGCATATTTGTCTTTTTCCAATTGAGAAAATTGAAGTTGTGGCAAACCTTCTTTTTGCGCATTTTCTTTAGCTTTTTCGTCTTTTTCTGGATCAAAAACCTTGATCTCAACTTTTCCTTGGCTATTTCGTTGATATTCTTTTAGAAAATCTTCGACATCTCTTTTTAAAGGTAAAAGTCTTGTTGGTAGGGTTGAGGAAGCATAAAAATTAATCGTTAACTTTTTATTTAAGCTTTTCAATATTTTTTTTGAGGAGGTTGAAAGACTATAAACTCGGCCTTTGGACAAATCAAACCTTAGAGAAAAAAAAGAAAAAACGATATTAATCGCCAAAAGGGAAGCAATCAAAATGATAAAAAAAATTTTTTTAGTCACGGTTTTCTAAAAAAAACTTGTTAACTAGTAAAAAAGCTAAAGTAAAGCTAACAAAATAAACAACCGATCTTAGCTCTAAAATGCTTCGGTTAAAAAAGGATAGATGATACAAAGGCGTGTAATAGATAATTAAATCATTAACCACTCGAGGCAAAAATCCAGCAAAAAAATCGCTTCCTAAAACAAGAAAAGAAAAGATCCCGAGCAATGAAATTAAAAAAGCCACGATTTGATTTTTAGTTAAAAGAGAAAATATCATTGAAAAGGCAATCATCATTGATGAAAAAAGAATCAGTCCTAAATAACCAACCAAAACTTCAGGTAGATAAATTTTTGAAAGAAGTGAAAGAGATACCGGTAAACTAAGAGTTAATGAAAACCCGATAATCACCAAAGTCAGTAAAGCAAAAAATTTCGCTAAAACAATCTCCCATTCTTTTACTGGTAAAGTTAATAACACTTCAATCGTATTAACTTTTTTCTCCTCAGCAAAAATTCTCATCGTTAAAGCAGGAATAAAAATCATCAAAAACCAAGGAACCGAATCAAAAAACGCTCTCATTGAAGCTGTTCCAACAACAAAAACATCTTTTACATACCAAAAATTAGCAAAAACAGAAAAAAGAATTAAAATGATATAACCTAAAGGATTATTTAGATAATAATTTAATTCTTTTTGATAAAGTTTTTTCATATTTCTTATAATTTTATTTTAAAATTTTTATGAGATTCCCGATTGAATCGGGAATGACAGCTATCGCCTTATCATTCCCCAATCCCGACTTACTACTTGAAAGATTTGTTATCTTATCATTCTCTATTTTAACTTAACGCTTGAAAAAACCTACCACTTTGTCATCCCCGCGAAAGCGGGGATCTAGTTATTTTCACTCTTTAACAACTTTTTTAAATAATCTTTCAACCACTCCTTTTCCTTTTGGTTTTACTCCATCATAAACAATTTTACCTTTGTTAATAATAATTAATCGGCTGGCGATATCTTCAACCTCAGATAAGATATGAGTAGAAAAAATAATTGTTTTTCTTTTGGCTAATTTTTTAATTAAGTGGCGAATCTTTTCTTGCTCTAATGGATCAAGACCTGAGGTTGGTTCATCCAAAATTAAAATTTTTGGACTGCCACATAAAGCGGCCGCCAACCCAACTCGTTGTTTATAACCCCGAGATAATTCTTCAATTTTTTTATTGATCACCTCGTCCAAACCAACTTCTTTGATAATTTGCTTAATATTTTTTTCGCCTTTAACTTGACCAATAAAATCTAAATACTCGCTCACCTTCATTTCAAGATACAACGGATTGTTTTCTGGAAGATAACCAATATTTCTTAAGACCTCAAGTCTATTTTTAATTGGATCTAGATTGTTCACAGAAACTTTCCCGCTAGTTGGTTTTAAATATCCGGTTAAAAGACGCATTGTTGTT
>JBBILA010000068.1:0-2065 GCA_037445105.1 Candidatus Microgenomates bacterium | reverse complement strand
AACTGATTATCTTTAATCTCAATTAAGCCGTCAAATTTTTGAGAAGAATTTTTGCTGATAATAAAACCAGAAAAATATTTTAAAAACTGATCGTAAAAATTAAGGAAAAAGATTTTTCTTTCTTCAGCTGGCTTATAAAAAACAACTTTAATTTTAAAATTGGCCACTTTAATAAAAAGTTGTTTTTTCATAATTTTCAATTATATTAAAAAATATGAACGACAATTTAGAAAAACTTTTTCAAACAAAAAAAACCTTTCAAATCCTATCTTCCGGATCAAGCATGGAGCCAATCTTAAAAGACAGCGATATCTTAATAATAAAAAAAATTCCTTTTTCAAAAATAAAAATCAATGATATTGTTGTTTTTAAAAAAAATAAAAAACTCATTGCTCACCGAGTAATTTATAAAAACCATCTTTATTTGATTACTAAAGGAGATCAGGCTCTAAAATCAGACGGAAAAATCTATAAAAAACAGATTTTAGGAAAAGTTTTTCAGGTAAAAAGAGAAAAAAAATTTTTTTATCCAGAAACTCTTTATCTTATCCAGTCTTCTTTTTATTTTCAAGAAATAGTTAAAATCAAAAAAAAATTTGAAAAAGCAACAATTGATTTTCTTTTTTTAAAAGGTCTACCTCTTCATCTTTATTTTGAAAATCATCTCCCCCAAAGACTTTATGCTGACTGTGATCTTTTGATTGATAAAAAAGATTTTAAAAAAGCAGAAAAAATTTTATTTGATTTAGGTTATCAAAAAGCCAAAAATAATCTATTTTTTTTAAAAAATAAAGAAATTGAAAATACTTATTATAAAAAAATTAATGGTTTTTTGGTGTTTTTTGATCTTCATTTAGAAGTGGTTTTTATGATGACTCAACTTAGCCGTCTTGAAAAACTTTATCCCCAATTTTTAATTAATAAATTAACAGCTGAATTTTTAAAAACAAAAAGAAAAATCATTTTAAATAATGAAAATTTCTTTATACTTAATCCTTTATATTTAACAATTTATTTAACCCTTCATCTTTTTCATCATAATTTTCAAGGTAGCTTTCGTTATCAATTTTTAGATACTATCATTAGAAAAACCAAACCAGACTGGAAAGAAATCAAAGAAAAAGCAAATGAATATCAGTTAAAAAACTTTCTTTATCCGGTATTTTTTATTTTGAAAAAATATTATCAGACACCTATTCCTTCCTCTTTTTTACTTTTTCTTAAGCCTAAAAAAAATAATTTTATTTTTAGATTTTTTAATCTCAAAAAAATCAATATCTTTGATAATCAATCGCGGATAAAGGCAGGAATTAAAAGGTTTTTTTATCTTTTTCTTTTTTCACCAACTCCTTTTTATAAAAGAATCTTTGTTTTTTTTAATATTGAAGTAATTTTCTCTTTGATTTGGGTATTAATTGTTATATTTAAAAGATTCCTCAATTTTAGGTCAAAATAACAAAAGGTCATTTTTTAGCCTTAATCTTATGGTTAATAAATTCCCGATCAGGTCGGGAATGATAAGAAACAAAGATCAGAAATGACAGTTAAAAACATTTAATCACATCCTAGTTATACCTTACTGTCATTACCACCCTAGTTATCTTACTGTAAAATTCCCACCTTAGTTACCTTACTGTCATTCCCACGAAAGTGGGAATCTCATATGGTTTTTAGATTCCCGTTTACATGGGAACAAGGATTCCTGACTACTTGGGAACAAGGATTCCCGTTTTCACGGGAATGACAAGAAAGCGAGATTCCCGATTGCTCGGAAACGACAGGAAACCGTGGGAATGATAAAAAACAAAGATTCCCGACTACTCGGGAATGACAAGAAACCGCGGAAATGACAAGGAAGCGAGATTCCTGACTGCTCGGAAACAAGGATTCCCGATTGCTCGGGAATGACAGGAAAAAAAGATAGGGAATGACAGGAATACGGTTTAATCAGTTGAAATCAGTTGAACCCGCCTAAAGGACTTCGTCCATTATGGCGGGCAATTAAGTTAATAATAAAAAATATTAAATAATAAATTTTTAATCAATTTTTAATAAATTAATTTTT
>JBBILA010000067.1:0-2180 GCA_037445105.1 Candidatus Microgenomates bacterium | reverse complement strand
CTTGCGCCAACAATTTATCTGACTGATATGATTGTTTTTTTAATGCTAATTTTTAATTTTCAAGAAGTTTTAAATTTTTTAAAAAACAAAAAAATTATTGTTTTATTTTTTTTTCTTTTAATTAATATTTTTTTTGCTAAAAATCAACTGATTGCTTTTTATAAATTTTTAAAAATTATTGAATTTTTAATTGTTTTTGTTTTAAGCAAAAAAATTCTTCAAACTCTTAAAGAAAAAAATTTTTTGATTATTGTTTTTTTCTCTTCTTTAATTCAATTTTTTTTATCTTTTTATCAGCTGGTTTTTAAAAAATCAATTCAAGGAATTTTTTATTTTCTTGGCGAAAGATTTTTTAATATTTCTACTATTGGTATTGCTAAAGGAGAGATTAATGGGATTGAATTTTTAAGACCATATGGAACCTTTTCCCATCCTAACTCTTTAGGAGGATTTTTTCTTCTTTTATATTTTTTTGTTTTAACAAACAAAAGATTTGATAAATATTTATTTTTAAAATATCTTAATCTTTTGATAACTAGTTTTTTAGTTTTTTTATCTTTTTCAAGAGTAGCTATTTTTACTTATGTCATTTTAAATATTTTTTACTTTCTTTTTAAAAGAAAAACGAATTGTTTAATTTGTCAATTAGGAAAAATTTTTATTTTTTTACCTTTTTTATTTTTATCGTTTCAGATAAAAACCGATCCCTTAACTTTTTCCAAAAGAATTGAACTGATTAAGAATTCTTTATTAATTATTAAAAAAAATCTTTTTGTAGGAGTTGGTTTGGGTAATTATTTGATTGCTCAAAAAAATTTTTTTTCCTCTTTTCCTCTTTTTTTTCATCAACCGGTTCATAATATTTTTCTGCTTTTGGCAGCAGAGTTAGGGTTGATTATTTTTTTGATTTTTTTGATTGATTTTTTTTCTTTTTTTAAGAAGAATATTTATCTTCTAATGGTAGTTATCATTACAGGTTTTTTTGATCATTATTGGTTAACTCTTCAACAAAACTTTTTATTGTTAGCTTTTGTTTATGGAAGTTTCTCAATGGTTTTTTTTATTGATAAATTTAAATCAAGAAGTTGATTTAAAGAGTTTTGTAAACCTTCAGGAGTGATTTTCATTAATTCGAAAATTAATTCGTTATGTTTGGCATTAGCTAGTTTAAGAGTGTCAATAAAATCTGATGGTGCTGATTGACCCTGAAGTTTAGCTAATGATAAATAATAAAAAATCTTTTCAAAATCTTTTTCGCCTTTTAAAAAGATATTAATTGATAATTGATTTTTTCCTTTGTTGGCCAGAGCTATTGCCATGGCTGCTTTTTTGTCTGAATGAAGAAGATAAAGTCTTGCTTTTTTTAGATTATCTCTGTTTAAAAATTCTTGGACTTTATCGCGAAGATTTTTTAAAAAATATAAAGGATGATCAGGCAAAATTCCTGGATAAGGCAGAAAATAAATTATTTTTTCTTGAGAAGAACCATTGATTATTGGTGTTTGAGAAGAGATTATCAGAAAATAAGCGGTAGTTAAAAAGAAGAAGATGAAAATATTAGTAATTATTAATTGTTTAATAAACTTCATAAAAAGGTATCTATTATTATACAAAAGATTAGGCAAAAAAACAACCCTGAACCAGAATAAATTCGGTTCAGGGTTGTTAAATCACTCTTATTTAACTAATCTTTTTAAGCTTTTTCCAGCAGTAAAGCCTGGAGTTTTGGTAGCTGGGATTTGAATTTCAGCACCAGTTTGAGGATTTCTTCCTTTTCTAGCAGCTCTTTTTCTTACCATAAAGGTACCAAAGCCGGTAACAACGACTTTTTCTCCTCTTTTCATTGCATCAGCAATTGTTGAAAAAACTGCTGAAACAGCTTCTTTAGCAGCTTTGGCAGTAAGATTAGCTTTTTTTGCTACTTGAGCGACTAAATCTGCTTTGGTCATGTTTTTTTATCACCCCCTTTTCTGAAGAGGTAAAACTTTTAAAACTAAAAGAATAACTAAAAAAATAGTAGACAATTTAAAGCCTTGTGTCAATCCATATTTAAAACATCTTATTATAACAATCTATATCAATTTAAGGCTTTATAACAGTAAAATTAGCAACACTATTTTGTCATTTGTCTTTCTTTGTCATCCCCGATCTAATCGGGGATCCTTGTTCCCGCGAAGGCG
>JBBILA010000066.1:0-2226 GCA_037445105.1 Candidatus Microgenomates bacterium | reverse complement strand
CTGAAGAAAGAAAAATCTTTTTCCTTAATTTTTACGATCAGTTTTTAAAATATTTTTCTGGTTTTATTATCAGCAAAAATTCTTCTCAAAAATTTGACGGCTTAATTGAGATTAAAGATAATCAGTTTTTTCAAACAATAACAAAAAAAAACAAATTTTTTTTCTTTGGTTTTGAGAAAATAAAAAAAATAAAAAACAATCATTATTTAACCTATTATCAAATAAATATTGATCATTTTTTTCTTTTAATCCAAGAGTTGATTTTTTATTTGCTTAAAGAGGAGGGATTTTTTCTTCATTGTTCTTCAATTGTCAAAAACAATCAAGCTTATCTTTTTTTAGCTCCATCAGGCGGCGGCAAGTCAACAATTGTTAAACTAATTCAAGACAAGGATAAAATTTTAGTTGATGACTTAGGGATTATCAGAAAAATAAAAAATAATTTTTATCTTTTTCAAACTCCAGTTCGAGAAAAAAATCAATATCCAAAAAGTTTTTTAGGTTATAAAATCAGGAAAATTTTTTTTATCAAAAAAGCTAAATTTTTAAAAAAAGAAAAAATTAGTCTTGAAAAAGATTATCAAAAATATTTAGAGCTTTTTATTAAGCAAGTTTGGGTTAAAAAAAGGCTAACTAAAAAAACGTTTTTTTTAATTAATGATCTTTTTCAAAAAAAACAAATTGGTTTTTATCAACTAAGATTTAAAAAAAGAATTTAATCATATTGGAATATATGTGCCGGACAACAAAATTCCTTCATAATCAAAACTTTTTTTATAAAAAAAGTTAGCTTTGATTAGTTTTTTGGAGATTTTTGGTTTTTGATAGTTTAGTTTTTTCTGGTTTTTTTTCATAAGACCTCAATCTCAAATTTTATAAGATTGTTTTCTGTGTTTTGTAGAAGATCTAGTTCTTCTTTAATTTTTATTTTATCACCGATTTTTAAATCATCAAAAGAGGCAACCTGGCCATTTTTTTTAATGATAATTTTTGTAATGATAATTTTTGGTTTTTCCTCTTGATAAAAATAAAAACTATTAGTTTCATTGTTTTCGCCTTGGATTCTTATTTTTATTTTCCCATCAGAGGTTAAAGGAACAAGTTCAATAATCTCGCCTTCATAAATTCCTTGAGAAATAAGACTTTTTACAATCCCTTGATTTAAATTTTTAAGATTTTCAAGAGTATTATTATTTACTGCTTGGACTCCGTTTCTTTGGATTGATGTTGGAGTTGGCGAAGAGATTTCTTGCTGTTCAACAGTGTTAATAAAAGTTTCTTCTTTTGATTTTTTAAAATTTAAATAGATAAAATAGCCTATTTCAACAAGAAAGATTAAAACGAGAACAAAAAATACTCCTTTTAAAATTTTTTCATTTCTATCTTCAAGATCCATAATTTAAATTTAAAATAAAAATTTAAAAAAAACAAGGGTTTAATTTTCAAAATATGCTTTTAATAATTCTTTAGCGATTGGGCCGGCAACATCTGATCCTTGACCGCCTTCCTCAACCAAAACTGTTAAAACAATCTCAGGATCATCATAAGGAGCAAAAAGAGTAATCCAAGCATGAGGCATCCCAGATAAGGCGTGTGATTCAGCTGTTCCTGTTTTGCAGGCTATGGGAATTTCTTCCATTTTTAATTTTGAATTTTTAATTTTAAAATTAAAAAGTGGCCAACCAGTCCCGCCTGGTTGACAAGCTTGTTTCATCCCTTCTTTTATCAAAGATAAAGTTTTTTGAGAAATTGGCAGTTTGTAACAATTAGACTTTCCTTTTAAAAGCTCAGGCTGACAATAAACTCCATTATTAGCGATAGCATTTGTGACCATATTGATTTGAAGAGGTGTTACCTGAAGGTATCCTTGACCGATTGACAGATTATAAGTATCACCTAAATACCATCTTTCACCAAGAGTTTTTTCTTTCCAAAAAGAAGAGGGCACCAGTCCTTCCTCTTCATCAAGATCAAAACCGGTTTTTTTTCCAAGATTAAAGATCTCAGCCCATTTTTTGATTTTTTCTTCTCCTAACTTTTCACCAACAAGATAAAAAAAGATATCGTTTGATCTTTTGATAGCCTTAATAACATCAACCATACCATCGGTTTTTCCGTATTGTAAAAAATACCAGTTACCAAAAGTTAAAGGTCCGGCTTTTATCTGGCCTTTGTCTTCAATTTGATATTTTTCATCAATGACTTTTTCTTCAAGAGCAGCGGTAG
>JBBILA010000065.1:0-2604 GCA_037445105.1 Candidatus Microgenomates bacterium | reverse complement strand
CATAATTTATTTATAACATACTAAATGATTAAAAATTACTTAAAAAAATAATGAATAAAACACCAGAAAAATCAATACCCTCTTTATCTAAAATAAAAGATGTTTATTTTAATGGAGAAGAACAAGCTTTTCTCCCAGAAGTAAAAGTATTACTTGGTTATTATGGAGATGAGATTAATAATTTAGAAGGAATATTGCCAAATGGAGAGAGATACAATTATACCAGTTTACTTTTTAATTTTTACCGTTTAGTTTTAGATCAGGGTTTGTCTCGAAGGATTGAGTTTAATGAAGAGAGGGGAGAACCGGTTTATCTTTTAACCCGTTTTGCTTGGATTGACCAGATAGAAAGAAGAAGTGGGGAGAATTTTGCTAATTTAGAAGCAATTCTAATGTTTGATGTTGCTAATCTTTACGGTGCGAATCAAGTAACAGAGGCGAATGGTGATTTACTTCTTAACAAAATGGGCAGAATAATTATTGAAAAAGTTGAAGATTTAGAGAAACTATATCCAGGCTATTTTTTTATCCCCTGTCGTTATGGAGGCGATGAATTTGCTTTAGCAATAATAAGAGACTCAGATTATAGCGGAGAACATCAAACAATTGATTATCAACAATTGTTGGGAGAGATAAAAAAATCTGTTGGCCAAAAAAATCATCTATATTGGAATGAAGCAGATGATGAAGGAGTAAATCAACCGATAAAACTAAAAGAAGAAGCAACAAAAGTGATTATGATTCCACAAGATCCAATTAAAAGAGAAATATTTTACTGGGCTTTAAGTCGTGGGTCAGTGATTGATGAAAACGAAATTGATCTTTTTATGAAGGCCTTTGATAATAATAGAGAATTAATTGAAAGATATTTAAGAGAAAATAAAAGAGCCCCTTTTGATTATCAGATAGACGATTTATTTTTAATGATGGATTTAGCAGAAAAACATCCTGAATTAGCCGGATTCTTATTTTTAGCTAATGTTTTAGATCAAAGAGAAGGAAAAGGCAATCGAAGATTGGTTTCATTGTTAAGATTAGTTGACCGAGCTCTTTTTGATCGATTACTTGGAGATTTGGTGTTAAGTTTTGAGGACTTTAAAGCCCATTTAAAAAGAGGTGAGTTTCAAGGAGGAGTAATTGGTATTGAGATGAAATTGATAAAGGAGGTTAATGATCATTTTTCAATGGCTGTTGCTGATGAAATAATAAAAGCTCTTTATAGAGAAATTATTTCAAAAATCCCTAAAGAAGAAAGAGATAAAGTTCAGATTTTTAGACGAGGCGGAAGTTTTTTTATTGGACTAAGACAGCCTTTAGGGGAAGACGCTTTGAGAGCTCTGACAAGTCTGTCTTCAATTACCATTAATGAAATTTTTGGCCGTCGATTACCCAAACCACTAGTAATTCCTTTGGCAAGTCTTTTTGACTCCAAATTGCATTTGGCGGGATTGAAAAAATTTATCAATTTGTTAGATAAGGAATGGTATAAAAACGTTATTAGAGAAAATTCTTCTTTCATCGAAGAATTAAAGAAAGGGAAAATTCAAAAACCTATTATTGAAAGTACAAGTGATAGTTTATTTGACTTTTTAACAACAAAAATTTTATTGAGTTTATTTTTTACCAGTGAAAAAAGGGGTAAACAAAGAAGAAAAGAATTAGCAGAAATTAGCACCTCGGAGGTGTAAACTTAAACTTTTTAATTTTCTAATGTTGAGATATCACCTAAAGGTTGGCCTAGTTCTTTGGCTTTTAAGACGCGGCGCATGATTTTACCGGAGCGGGTTTTTGGAAGAGAATTGACGAATTCAATTTCATCAGGGGTGGCAATCGGACCAATTTGAGATCTGATTTGTTGAGTTAATTCTTTTTTTAAATCATCTGATGGATTAGCACCGTGCTTTAAAATAACAAAGGCTTTGATTTTTTCTCCTTTAATTTCATCGGGTAGACCGATGACAGCGGCTTCGGCGACTTTAGGATGGGCAACCAAAGCTGACTCAAGTTCAGCCGAACCTAGGCGATGACCGGCAACTTTAATGACATCATCGTTTCTTCCAATAATCCAAAAATAACCATCGTCATCGATTTTGGCTGAATCACCGGTGAAATATATAAAGTCTTTTTGATTGGTTTTTATTTCCTCATTTTCAAAATAAGTTTTTTTGTAACGCTTTGGATTTTGCCATAAATCTAAAAGCATCGCGGGCCAAGGATTTTTAATGACAAGAAATCCTTGTTTATTTTTTTCAACAGATTGGCTTTTTTCATCAACGACATCAGCGATAACACCAAAAAAAGGTTTAAAACAGCTGCCTGGTTTAAGAGGAACAGAGGAAAAAGGAGAAATCATGATCATGCCTGTTTCAGTCTGCCACCAGGTATCCATTATTGGACAGCGTTCACGTCCGACATTTTTATAAAACCAAAGCCAAGCTTCAGGATTAATTGGTTCGCCAACAGAGCCTAAAATTTTAAGAGAAGATAGTTGATATTTTTTTAAAAATCTCTCACCGTATCGCATCAGCATCCGAATGGCAGTGGGGGCGGTATAAAAATGAGTAATTTGATATTGATCGATTAACTTCCACCAAATCTCAATAT
>JBBILA010000064.1:0-2675 GCA_037445105.1 Candidatus Microgenomates bacterium | reverse complement strand
AAATTAAAAAGAGAACTTGATAAATTTTTACCAATCTCTCATCGGGCAATTATTAGTTTGTTAAAAAATGAGCTTTTAAATCTCTTAAAAGATTATTGATGTTTTTTCAACAAATACTTTAATTTGATTTGACGTTAAGTTGTTGAACAATTGGGTTTTGGATTAGATTTTTCTTTTCAGTGATTTGACATTGTTTTATGTAACATTTTGACAACGGTCGTGGCGAAAATGTTGCAAAAATGAGAAGGTTGAATATTTGATTTTAGATTGATGGAGTATGCTTTGTAAAATATCTACCTTTAAAAGATGATTTTTAAGAAAAACAGGAAAAAGGTTTTAGTGAGTTTTTTATTAGGTTTTTTTGAGGAATTTGGAAAGAGTTAAAAACGTGTTTATTTCGTGTTTATTTGATTGGGGGTATTCCTTTTTTTGTAGATCGCCTTTTTCTCATATCTCTTTCTATATTTTCAACAACGGATGGTTTTTGTGGTTGAGAAATTGCGTTGAGAGAATCAGCTAATACCTTAACTTGTTCCGGAGTTAAACCGTTGAGTAATTCAGACATTGGCATAAATTTTCTTCTTAAAATTTTAGGCAAGTTATTATCGTCATTTGTTTGATAACCTTCAGGAGTTAAATGATATCTACTGTCGGGCGATTTTAATCCGGGAAAGGAATATTCTGGATCAAAAGGCTTAGGAAAATCTCTCGCCGCTTTACCGTAAGGACCTTCTAGGTGATTTTTTCTTAAAGTTGTTTCATTCTCAGCCATATTTTTAATATTACCTCTTCTTCTTCTTGTCAAGAGGTATTTTATTTTTTTAGCTTGCTCTTTGTCAAAAACGTCTTTTTGATTAGGAGATAGTGGAAATGATATTTTTTTATATGTTGACAAAAAAAATTTTTTTTATTATGATTTTTTCTAATTAAAAACCGAATGTTTTCTATGAAGGTAACTTTATCAATCATTAAGGCCGATATTGGCGCGGTTGGCGGCCATACCAAACCTTCGCAGCAATTATTAGAAACAGTTAAAAACTACGTCAAAGAAAAAGGAAAAAATTTTCTTCTTGATCATTTGGTTTTCTACACCGGCGATGATATTTCTATTCTTATGTCCCATCAAGAAGGAATTGGGGCGAAGAAAGTCCATCAATTAGCCTGGGAAGCTTTTAAAAAAGGGACAGAAGTCGCTAAATCTCAAGGTTTATACGGCGCTGGTCAAGATCTTTTAAAAGATGCTTTTACCGGCAACGTCCATGGCATGGGGCCGGCAGTGGCTGAGATGGAATTTGAGGAAAGGCCAAATGAAGCGGTTTTAGTTTTTGCCATGGACAAAACAGAACCGGGAGCTTTTAATCTTCCTTTGTATCTTGCTTTTGCCGATCCACTTTGGTCACCTGGATTATTGATTTCTCCTGATGTTGGTCAAGGTTTTACTTTTGAGATTATTGACAGCGAATATTTAAAAGGGGAAAAAACAATTCGACTCAACGCTCCAGAGGATCTTTATGATATTGCGGCATTATTACGGGAAACAAGAAGATACGTGATTAAATCAATTTGGTCACGAGCGTACCCCAAAGAACAAGCAGTAGCTGTGGCAACAACCAGATTGAAGTTGATCGCTGGTCGATATGTAGGCAAAGATGATCCCGTGGCTATCGTTCGCGCTCAGAAAATTTTCCCAGCGACCGAAGAAATAGGCGGTGCCTTCCGAGTCGCTCATTATGTTGGTGGTGATACTCGAGGATCGCACAATCAACCATTAATGCCGGTGAGGTTTAACTCACCTGCCTCAGTTCATTATTGCATTCCCATTGTTCAAGGAATTGCCTTCTCATTGCATCAAGGAAAGATGACTGAGGTCTTTGATTGTTTTGATGAACCTTTTTGGGATTATATCAGAGAAAAAGCTTCTTTAAAATCTATTTTAATGCGAGAGCAGGGATTTGTCGAACCCGGGATGCTTCCAAGAGAAGAACTTGAATACGGTGGTATCATAATGCGCTTGAAAAACTTAGAAAAAAAGTTTAAGGTGAAAAAATGAGACTTAAAGTTGGTCTTAATGGTTTTGGTCGGATTGGTCGAGTCTTTACCCGAATTGCTTTATTAAAAGACGCTTTTGATATCGTTGTTATTAACACCAGAAAAACCCCTTCATCAATGATGGCTTATCTTTTACAGTACGATTCGATTTATCGTCGTTTTGAAAAAGAGGTTTCTTATGATAATGAAGGATTGATTATTGATGGAAAAAAAATTTTTACGACTCAAATCGCTGAAATTGATCAACTTGATTGGTCAAAATATGGTGTTGATGTCGTTGTTGATGCGACTGGGGTTTACACTAAGATGGAAGAGCTAAAAAAACATCTAAAGGGAACTGTGAAGAAAGTAATTTTGACGGCACCAGCCAAAGATGAAGTGACACCGACTGTTGTTTTAGGAGTGAATGATGATACTTTTGATTTTAAAAACAATCCAGTGATTTCGATGGCTTCTTGTACGACCAATTGCGCCGCACCGATGTTTAAGATTTTAGACGAAAATTTTAAAGTTGTTTCTGGATTTTTAACGACCATTCATGCCTATACTAATTCCCAAAATTTAGTTGACGACTCAGGCAAAAAACCTGATCGAGCTCGGGCAGCCGCGATTAACATCATTCCTTC
>JBBILA010000063.1:0-2750 GCA_037445105.1 Candidatus Microgenomates bacterium | reverse complement strand
CTTCTTTAGTCCAACTAAATGGTTGGTAAAGCTTATAATAACTCTGACGGATAATCTCATTTTTCCTATCATCGACAGTTAGTAATCTAATGTTAAACCCCTCAGGCAGGCATCTTGGAAGATGAGACTCTAAAGGAGAGCCAAAAATCTCACTTACTCGTTGAAGTTGTTGAGCTAAAATATCATCGGGTGATCGTCGACAATCAGTATTTTTTCCTAAATAAATCAAACAACATTCTTCTAATATAGAAATTCCACATCCAGAAAGAGGAATTATTGCTTCAATTAAACTCCTTGTATCTAAGCCTAATTCTAATTTAAGATATTCAGCTAATGCCCTTCGATCAACAATGGCTCTTGCTGATATCCGAGTGGAATTATCAAAAGGTAATTGATTAAAATCTCTTAAAAAATTTATTAAACTATTTCCATCGGTAATCACTTCCCCAAAAAAACCTTTTTTTCTTTGAAAACTAGCTTCCACTGACGGCCAAACAACAGCACCGATACTGGAAGTATATTCGCCCCCTTCTGGAGTATCATAAAAATGATTACTTTGCTCTAGATTTGCCATAGAAAAAGCTATTTTATTAAGAAGACGATAAAATGTAAAATTTTTCCTAATTTTTCACATTTTTATCACAATTTGTTATAATTATCACATGATTACCATCAGTCAAGCAGTAAGAGAAATTATCAGAGAAGATCCTTTTTTATATCAGGTTCTTTCTCAAAAAATTGCCAATCTTCATCAGGTGGCAAAAAAAATCAAACCAAAAATAGAAGAAATAACTTTTAAAACAGTCAAAACTCAAAGCGTTGTTATGGCGCTTGCCAGAGTAACAAAAAATCTTCAAGAAAAAAATCTCACTCAATTTATCAGGCAAAATCTTTATCGTCTTCAAATCAAAACGCCAATTTTTGAAATTGTTTTAGAAAAAAATCAGGGAAATCTTCAAAAATTAGAAAAAATTTTTGGAAAAAAAGACAGTCTTTTAGGAGTCATTATCGGTGATAAAGAAATCAATCTTGTGGCTGATGAAAAAATGATTCCGTTGATTAAAAAAAACTTTTCTATAAAAAAGTTTTTATCTCACCTCGCCAGTCTTTCAATTTTTTTTGATGAAAAATTAGTTCAAACTCCTGGGCTTTTGGCTTTTTTAACTAATCTTTTTTATATCAACAACATCAATATTATCGAAGTTATTTCAACCTATACTGAAATTAATATTATCATTGATTATTATGACTTACAAAAAGCAGTGGCAATTTTAGGCAATCAACTTCAACTAAAGAAGTTTTAAAAAATGATTCAAAATCTGATAGTAATCCATCAAACTTCTCACATCTACCCACTCCTCATCGCTATGAAGCCCAAAACCTATTGGGCCAAAAGTAACCCCATCAACGCCAACTTGATTAAAATGGCGAATGTCTGATCCACCGTGTTTGACAATTAACTTTGGTTGTTTTTGAAGGTTTTTTTTAATTGAATTTTTCAAAAGAACAACAAAAGGATTTTTCTCATCGGTTGTTTGCGGTGGTTCAACCAAGATCGTCTCCATTTTGCCCTCAGGTTGAAAAATTTTTGCCAATTTTTTGATTAAAGTTTCTTTTCCTTTTTGAAAATCCATACTCTTTAACTCTTCTGGGATATAGCGAATATCCAAAAATAGGAGAGCGCTATCTGGAACTTTATTGAAGGTTTGATTGTTGGTTTCGATTTTGGCTAAATTAACCGTGGTTAACCAAGCTTCTTTTTTGGGCACTGGGTAAGTATTTTCCAAGCGATCAAGGGCTTTTTTGGCTTTCCATAAAGCATTTTCCCCTTGCCATGGATAGGCCCCGTGAGCGGCTTTTCCTGAAAAATATACTTTTGCCCAAATGATTCCTTTGGCTTTGTGATTTATCCCAAAATCTGTTGGCTCCCCGGCAATGACAAAATCGGCTCTCACTCCTTTTTCAATCTGATATTTAGTTCCAGAAAATCCACCAATCTCCTCATCGGTCACCAATTGTAATGCTAAAGGATAGTTTAACTTTTTGGCTAACTCTTTAAAAACTAAAATCTCAACCGCCGCTGCCCCTTTCATATCAATTGCTCCTCTTCCATAAAGACGGTTGTTTTTGATTTTTGGCTGAAACTGATAATCTTTTCCAGCAACCACATCCAAATGAGCATTAAAAATCACCTTAAATTTTTTTGGTCTCTTTGACTGGGGATAAATTAAAGCACTTGGCACGCCATCTTTTTCAAAATATTCCACGGTAAAATCTTTTAATTCTTTTAAAGCAACTTCTAAAACTTGTTTTAAAGCTTTAGGGTTATCTTTGGCTGAAGGAATAGAAATCAGTTTTGAGGTTAAGTTAAGAATTTGGGTTTTCATAAAGAAATTATAACTCAAATCAAGGAGATGAAAAGCCTAAAGATACTGATAGTGCTTCATTAACCCTTAGAGAATCATTAATTGTATTTATCAATTTGTTTATTATTGATTAAAACTAACAAAAATCAAGTGGGGTTAAAACATGAATATCCTTTAGTTAGAGGATTATTTTCAAAACCGACTCCATAGTACAATAAATATATAAAATTGTACCGAAAAAGTCAAATTAATGTATAGGTTACATACATTTGAGACTCTTGAGGTAAAATTTTTAACAGATAGTTGATAGGTGAAATATTGCCTAATGATTTATGAACACGTTTTGTATTATACCATATCAAATAATCAACTAAAGCATTGTTA
>JBBILA010000062.1:0-2809 GCA_037445105.1 Candidatus Microgenomates bacterium | reverse complement strand
TAAAAATTTAAATATTTATTATTGATTAAAAATTTGTTTATTAGTTTATTTATTATTTATTTATAAATTAGGTTAATTTTTTCTACGTTTCATGTTTCATGTTTTATGTTTTATGTTTCAATTAGGTTAATTAGGTTAATTAGAATAATTAGGTCAATTAGGTTAATTATTCTTAATCCTTAATACTAAATACTTACTACTTAAATGATATAATTTTATTATGGAAAAAGCGAAAAAGCTTATTACAAATATTTATCTTTTTTTTTCTTACCGGGAATTATTGATAAATTTAGCCAATAGAGAGATTAGCCAACGTTATAAACAATCAATTCTTGGCTATTTTTGGGTTATTCTTAATCCCCTCTTTCAGCTTTTGGTTTTAACTTTTGTTTTTTCAACAATTTTTCGAGTCTCATCTTTTAATGTCCCCTACATCATTTTTTTGATGGTTGGTCTTTTGCCATGGAATTTTTTTGCTCAAAGTCTTTCATCATCTGTTAATGCTTTAGTTTCAAATTCTTCATTGATTACTAAGATTTATTTTCCTCGAGAGATTTTGGTTTTATCAACAATTATTGCCAAAATAGTTGATTTTTTTTATTCTTGTTTGGTTTTGATTGTCTTTTTTTTCTTTTATAAAATCCAGGTTGGTTTATCAATTTTTTGGATAATACCAATTTTTATTATTCAGCTAATTTTTACTTTTGCTTTAGGGCTTTTGGTTTCGACTTTTAATCTTTTTTATCGGGATATCCAGTATCTTTTAAATTTAATCATTTCTTTATGGTTTTATTTAACGCCAATTATCTATCCGGTGGAGCAGTTTCCGGAAAAATATCGTTTTATTTTTATGGTTAATCCGATGTCGGTGATTATCAATGCCTACCGACAAGTGGTTTTAGGAAAAGGAATGCCAAATTTACAAAGTCTTGGGATTGCCAGTCTTTTATCAATTATTTTATTTATAATTTGTTTTTTAATTTTTAAAAAATCAGAAGGAAAATTTGCTGATTACGTCTAAATATGATTAAAGCGGAAAATTTAACGAAAGAATATAGTTTAAACAAACAAAAAACTTTTAAAGAGTTTTTGCCGGCTTTTTTTGGCGGCCAGCAAACAAAAGTGAGATTTAAAGCTTTGTCTCAGCTTAATTTTGAGATTAAAAAAGGAGAATCACTGGGGATTTTAGGAAAAAATGGATCAGGCAAATCAACTCTTTTAAAAATTATCGCTGGAGTGACAAAACCAACCGATGGTCGAATCACTATTGAAGGAAGAATTGCTCCTTTGATTGAGCTTGGGGCTG
Source organism: Candidatus Microgenomates bacterium (assembly GCA_037445105.1). Classification (GTDB taxonomy): domain Bacteria; phylum Patescibacteriota; class Microgenomatia; order UBA1406; family GWC2-37-13; genus GWC2-37-13. The sequence goes on along the minus strand of JBBILA010000062.1, from coordinate 1,503 downwards.
GTTTTCATCCAGAACTAACCGGAAGAGAAAATGTTTATCTTAATGGTTCAATTTTGGGAATAAGAAAAAAAGAGATGGACAGACTTTATCATCAAATTGTTGATTTTGCTGAACTTAAAGATTTTATGAACCAGCCGGTAAAGTTTTATTCATCAGGAATGTATATGAGACTGGCTTTTGCTGTTGCTGTTGCCAAAAGGCCGGATATTTTGCTTGTTGATGAGATTTTAGCTGTTGGTGATCTGATGTTTCAGGAAAAATGTTTAGCCAGGATTAAGGAGTTTCAAAGACAAGGAACAACTTTAGTTTTGGTCAGTCACAACCCCGGACAGATTCTTAATTATTGTCAGAAGGTTTTAGTTTTAGATAAAGGAAAACAGATATTTTTTGGTGAGGCAAAGGAAGGAGTTAATATTTATGAAAAAATTTTAAACAGTTAATTTATGAAATTAACAAAAATTATTGCTACTATTGGTCCTTCTTGTGAAAGCGAGGAGATTATAGAAAGATTGATTTTAGAAGGCGTTGATATTTTTCGTTTTAATTTAAAACATAATCTTCTTGAGTGGCATCAAGAAAAAATCGCTTTGGTAACAAATGTCGCTAATCGTTTAGGAAAACTAATCGGGATTCTAATTGATCTTCAAGGTCCGGAAATAAGAATGAAATTACCTAAAGATTGGATTGATTTAAAAATTAATGATAAAATTTTGCTTTCTGAGGAAGCTTTTTTAAAAAAACAAGCAGTCTCTTTTTCTCATCCAAAAATTATTGATGAGCTTAAAGATGAAGATAAAGTCTTGATTGATGATGGAAGATTTGAATTTAAAGTAAAAAAGGAAAAAAACAAAACATATCTTTTATCTTTAACTGAAGGCAGATTAGGCAATTTAAAATCAGTGACTATTCCTCATCTAAAAATAAGCTTACCTCTTTTCACACAAAAAGATTTTGAAGGAATAAAAATGGCTCAAAAATCAAAGATTGATTATATTGCTTTGTCTTTTGTCAGAACAAAAGAGGATATTTTGACTTTAAAAGAGATTTTGAAAAAAGAAAAAATAGAAGCAAAAGTGATTGCCAAGATTGAAACAGCTTTAGCGATAAAAAATTTAGATGAGATTATTAAAACCTCTGATGGGATTATGGTGGCTCGCGGTGATTTGGGAGTTGAGCTGCCTTTAATTGAGGTTGGTTTATTGCAAAAACAGATTATTAGTCAAGCGAAAAAATTTAAAAAACCAGTGATTGTTGCTACTCAGATGCTTGAAACAATGATTGATAATCCAAGACCAACCCGAGCTGAAGTATCTGATATTACTAATGCTTTTTTTGACGGGACTGATGCAACGATGCTTTCAGGAGAGACAGCTAATGGAAAATTTCCTATTCAGGTTGTCAGATATATGAATGATATTTTATCTCGAGCTGAAGAAAAATCAGCTTTAAATTTTAATGAAAAATTAGAATTAGTTGATGACCAAGAAAAATCAGTAATTAATT
>JBBILA010000061.1:0-2990 GCA_037445105.1 Candidatus Microgenomates bacterium | reverse complement strand
TTGTCGGAACTTCCTCCGCCTATTCATGTTGATGAAGCTTTTATGACTCAATCTGCTATTGCCATCTTAGAACAAAGTAAGAACCTACTTGATACCTATTTTAGTACAACTGTTATTAGTAATTTATTTACAGCTATTTTTATTAAAATATTTGGATTGTCGATTACCTCTTTACGTTTTCACTCAGTTTTATTCGGTATTTTAACCAACCTATTAGTATTTTTTTTAGTAAAAGACATGTTTAATGAGAAGATTGCTTTAATTTCATTTTTTATTGTAAGTACTTCGCATTTAGCAATTGCTTATTCTCGAATTAATTTACCCAATATTCAAGCGCCATTTCTTCTTATACTGGCACTTTACTTAGTAAATTATGCCATAAAACAGAAAAAGAATCATCTTTTCTCTTTAGCGGGATTAGCAACAGGTCTATCTTTTTATTCTTATACAGGAGCGAAGATAATAATTGTAGTAATTTTAATTTTTTTATTAATTAATCATAAAAAAATGAAAGTAAGATTTTGGCTATCATTCTTAATTGGATTATTGCTTATTACAACTCCAATTATTATTTACATTACTAAACCAACCAACAATTACTTAGAGCGAGAAAATCAAGTTTTCATATTAAATAATCATACATACTGGCATGACCGTTGGCAAACTGATAATTTATGGGTAGTTTTATTTAATCAACTAAAAATAAATTTTTTTAGTTTTTTCAATACAAAAGATTTTAGCAATCAATATGGAAATAGAATTTTATTAGATAAGTTGTCAAGTTATATCTTTCTTCTTTTTTTCTTTATTTTAATTCCAATTATAAGGAATCTTTATCATCGTGACAAAATTGAGGAGATTAAAAATCTTTTGTTTTTTCTGATTAGTTTTATCATTATTATTTTTGCAATTTCATTTACCGAATCTCCACCACTTTCGACAAGATTGGTCATTCTCTACCCAATAATTAGCTTGTTAATCTCTCTCACGATACATTATCTAATCCTATTGCTTAAAAGCAATTTTTTGATTAGGATTTATTTGACAACCATTTTACTGATTATATTAGTATTAAATTTTAAAATTTATTTTTACGATTATATTAAAAATAAAAGTGCTGCTTATCACTGGATAGAACCAAACTCTAGTATCGGATTCTATACTCAAAAAATAAAGAATAGAAATATTTATTTACTAAGCAATCCTCACACTTATCCAGATGAAGCAATCATTTCGGTTTTGAATTACAAAAAAAACAAGATAAAAGAAATCAAGGAAATTAAAAACTTTGAAAAATTAATAAAACAAGCTTCATCTTTTGATATTATTATTCCTCTTGTACCAAAAGAGGCAGTAGATTCTAATACACTGCTTAAAAATTTAATTTTAGAGTCAACCAATAACAATAAATTTAAAAAAATTTATTATTGGGGTATTCCCTGTGCTCATTGTGAAATCGAACCAATCTTTTTAGTGATATCAAAAATCTGAAAGAGCAACTAAATTTTTTAAAAGATAGAAAAAATAACTGCCAAAAAAAAATTACTTGGACAATCATAATTGGGAAATATTTTTTTGGACAATTAATTTCATAAATTATTTTTTCAAAAGTTTCTATCTTCGGTATTTCTTTTATAGCAATAAAGGCATTTTTTGTCCTTTTGTGATAAATTTTGAAAAAAATTCAAAAGAAAATCTTTTTTGTTTAGCAATTCAACTTTATTGGGATAGGTAAAAAATTCTATCATTTCACAATGATGCTAAGAGTCATAATTAAATTGATCATCATTTAAAATAAAATATCATTTATGAAATGAATCATTTCTTATGTGTTCTAGAACTTTTTGAAAAACATACACCTTTACTCCAACTTCATCAAAAGCTAAATCACCAAGTCCGGCGATAAAAAAAATAATTGCCAGGATAAATAGAAACAAATAAATAAAGAAACAATAACCTTTGAATTATGGCTAAATATTTTTTCCAAAAATAATTTAGCACCATATACTAAAACAATTGACAAAATCGGTAAAATACTTAAAAATCTGTGATTTCCATCTAAGTTTATTAACACTTGATTGGTTAAGGGGAAAATAATTATTAAAATTAAAAAAATTTTTATTATGCGGATCTTTTTTTAATAGAAGAAAAAAAGGCGACAAGAAAAAACCAATTGATTGTAAAGTTAAGCAAAGGAGCATTGAAATAAAAATGAAAAGGGTTATCTTTTGCTGAATGAAATACATAGATCAAAAATGATTTTTCAAAATTTTTTTATATAAAATTAATTTTGCCTTTTAGATTTTTCATTTAAAAATTCCTCATCTAAAAATATTATTTTACTAGTACCTGCTTTAAAAAATAAATTATTATCCCTACCAGATTTAATTCTGTTTATCGTTGGAGCAACACCCATCACAAAACCAAAAAAAAGATAATTGATACTAAAATTATATTTTTTAAATTTGAAAAAATTCGTCTTTATTTTTTTTATAAAAAGAGGGGGTTTTACATAATTTTTGTTGAAAATGGAAAAAAAATCGAAATAAAAACAAACCACGTATTCCAGGATAAAAATGTAAACAAAAACCGGCGATAAGCCCCACGAAAAAAAACCTTCCATAGAATTTAAAGCAAAATAGATTGAAAGAATAATTAAAGGGGCTAAAAAACTGTCAAAAATAACCAATAATTCTGTGCGACTATAATGAAGATGAAATAATGAACCATTAAGAAGAATTTAAGCCATTATAGCAACCCTTCTTCCGCCCCAAATTCTTGCTACAAGATAAGTACTTAAAATAGACAACACTCCCACAATCGCACTTGGTAAAATATGAATTAAAAAAGAATTTTTAAAAAAAATTAGAAAATAATAACTAATAAGTGGTATAAAATTTCCGTAACCATCATAGCTACCAAAATCAAAAAAATCCTTAATATGTTCTTGTTTTATTTTTAAAGCATTAAAACTAGCATCACGAACTTCA
>JBBILA010000060.1:0-3044 GCA_037445105.1 Candidatus Microgenomates bacterium | reverse complement strand
AGAAAACATTCGGTTTTTAATTAGAAAAAATCATAATAAAAAAAATTTTTTTTGTCAACATATAAAAAAATATCATTTCCACTATCTCCTAATCAAAAAGACGTTTTTGACAAAGAGCAACCTAAAAAAATAAAATACTTCTTGACAAGAAGAAGTAAAAGAAGTATCATAAAAATATGTCTGAAACAGAACCCAGCCAAACCCAACAACCAGTTATACCATCTGATCAAAAATCACAGGAATACGGTGGGGAGGGTTTAGAAAATGAGATCTTTGAGGGTGGTGTTGCTCATGGTTTATCCGGTGAAGAAAAATCAGGGATGCCAGAAGGTGAGAACCAACAACCTGCTTTAGGCGGTAATACTCCTTCAGGTAAGTGATTAAAACCTCATGAAGTAAATTATGAATAAAAAAAAGAAAATCCCTTTAAACAAATCTCCTAGAAAATTCAAAATCAATTTTTTACTAATTAATAAGTCTTCACTAACCGATAATAATTAATCACCAAAAAATCATTATTTGATCTTATTTTTTTTCTAACCGTTCTAGTGGTGGTTGCCATTTTTTAGAGCCTACTATAAATCCCTTGCACCCCCGAGGTGAAAAAATTAGAATATCTGTTCCTGTAGCTCTTTTTTCAATAAATCAACAACCTGTCTTTGAGGTAGCGGCAAAAATTTATCAAGTTCTCTTTTTAATTTTTTTTCTGATAAGCTTTGAATTTTTTGTAAAATAACTTTTTTATTAAAATCTCCCTCTACTTTTACTCCTTTTTTCATTAAAAACCAAACATCAAAAAAATCCCTTCCTTTTGCTCTTGTTGATAAAGCTTGAAGTTTTTCTTTAAGAATTATCTCTTTTGGCAAATGACAAATTATTGGAAAAAATACGATCGGAAATTTTGTCATTAAAGGTGAAACTTCTTTTTTTTCTATTTTCTTTACTCGATGAAAATCTAATCTGATAACCAATGGATATTTTATCTCTCTTCCCTGATATTTAATCCGATATCTTTCGGTTTCTTTTCCGGAGTATAATTGATAAATCTTTATTGTTTCAATCTCTTGATTTAATAATTTTTCAGTTTTATAGACTATTTTTTTAATCATTTTTTTATCCAAAGTCGTTGAAAAATCTAGATCTTCGGAAAATCTTGGCGAGCCAAACAGCAATCTTATTGCCGTTCCGCCTTTAAAATAAATATCCTTTCCTTCTTTTTGCTGATATAAATAACTTAAAAATAATAGTTGGAGATATTCGCGAATTATTGTAAATTGATCTATTTGATAATATTTTGCCAGTTTTTCAATCTGTTCTTTGCTGATCATAAAATCTTCTTTTGAATAATTTTTAACATTTTTTTTTCTTTAAACTTTAAGACGTAAAGAAAAAGTTTCTTTTTATTCAGAGTTTTTAAATCAAAATCATCTAGGTCTAAATTAACCAAACCCTTTGAGGCAAAATAAAGATAGTCTAATAGAGCTTTTTCCGGCTCGGCAATAAGAAATTTGTCTTTTTTCTCAAACCCCCAGTATAATTCATTTTTAATTTTTGAGTAAGAAAATTCTTTGTTATCAACAATGATTTTTTTGGCTTTTTTAATTGAAATTGAAGTTATCCTATAAGGAAAGCCGGTTATAACCCCATAAAAAGACAGTGCTGACTCTAAAGAAATATATGATGGGTAATAAAGAAAATTAGCCATTAAAAAATCATCCGGTCTATTAAAAACAAAATAATACTTGCCTTTGACAAGTTTTTTGATAATTTTTTTCTTTTCCAACCGCTGAATTTTTTTATAGAGAGTGTTTTTATTTTTTATATTAAAAATCCGAGCAAAATCATCCAAAGTAAAAAGAGAGATTTCTTTTTCTTTCAAAATATGAATTATTTCTGCTAAATTATACAATTCCATAATTAGGACAATTATATACCGTTTTTATAATTGTGTCAATATAGATCAAGGACTTATCAAGGACTGTCCTTGTATAGGACAGTCCTTAAAAAGAACATTCTTTTAGCTTTGGAAAAGTATCCATTTTTATATTTTAGAGCCTGCTATAAATCCCTTGCACCCCCGACGTGAAAATCTCTTGACAAGAAGAAGAAGAGGTAGAATTTTTTTATGGATGAAATTAACATCGAAGGTAAAGCTGAAAAAACTCCTCAATGGAAAATTAGTGATCAAGTAGTTGTTGGTTATACTAAAATTGATCCTCAAGCGAATGCGACTCCTATTATAATCGAGGAGTGGGTAGAAATAAGAGAGGATGAGAAAAAAGGAAGTAGAGTTTTTATAAAATTGATAGAAGGAATGTCATACCGAGGAGACACAACGCCTGAGGCTTTATCTAAATTGGCACAGGTTGTAGAATCTCAAAGACAAAAATTTGCAGAGCTGAGTCCTGAGAAACAAGAAGAATTAATAACTTTGTATCGACAGAGTCTCTGGCGCAACCTTGATCCGCAATTTAGAAATTTTTCTGAACTTTTAGAACAAATAATTTTAGAGGAGGAATTTAGGGGGGCTAAAGATACTCTAAGAGAAAAAGAGGATCTACGAGTCAGTAATTAGAATCATAATGACAATAATTATTACTCACTAAAAAACCTTATTCGAATTTATTTTTCCTCTAATCGTTGTAGTGGTGGTTGATAGTTTCTGAAAAAATTCATCGCTAGAGATGATAAAAAAAGGGTTATTCTCGCCTTTTTTACTACTCTCATAAATGAATTTAACGCATTATTAAAATTATCATCTGGCTCATAACCAAAATAACGGGCCAATTCTTCTGGAGGAGTAGTCATCCAAGTTTGTTTATTGGTTAAATCTAATCTTTCAATCATAGTAAACAAAATTCACTATCTTTCCCTCAACATAAATCATCTTATACTTTTTCCCCTCCAAATATTTTCTAACTTTTTCTTGCTTTAATGCTTCTTCTTCTATAAAACTTTTAACTTTTAATTTTGAACTTTTAACTTTTATTGTTGCTCTCATCTTTCCATTGACTTGAACCGGTAAAACTATCTCTTCCTCAATA
>JBBILA010000059.1:0-3128 GCA_037445105.1 Candidatus Microgenomates bacterium | reverse complement strand
ATTTTTTTTACCTGCTTTTTTAATGATTTTATATCAAAAACAACACTATCATTGGTAATTCCTGCTGATGATCCTTGAGCTACAGGTTTAACAATTAGAGGAAATTTAAGTTTTTTATCCAAAACAAAATTTGGAGAATCTATTTTTTGAAAAGGAGTAGTCGGTATTTTTCTAGCAATAAAGATCTCCTTTGCTTTTGCTTTATTTAAAGCAAAACCATGGGTTAAAGGAGAAGAGCCAGTATAAGGAATCTGAAGCATCTCAAGCATTGCTGGAATTTGAAGTTCTCTGTCTTTTCCAAAAATATTTCCTTCGGCGATATTAAAAACTAAATCAATTTTTTTTCTTAACCGATAAAGTTTTAAATAAGCCTTATCATTGGCTTCAATAGGTATCACCTTAAATCCTAAATTTTTTAGATGTTTTATCTGCCATTTGATTGTCTCTGGATCATCATAATCAGTCTCTAATTGATTTTTATAATTTTTAATATCTTTATAAAAATGTCTGACGTTATATAAAAAAGCGATAGTAATCATCTTTTAAAAGAAAATAAAAAAAATTATTTTTAATTTGATAAAATTTTTTCTCATTTTTATTATCAAAAGAAATATCAATATTTTTTTATTTTGTCAACTCTGATTTGGTTATTTTTCTAAATGTTATAATTATTTATATGACAAAAACGAGGAAAATTTTCTATCTTTTTTTTATTTTTGTTTTTTTAGCAGGATTTAATATTTTTATTAGTTTAACAATTTTAAAAACCCATCAACAAAAGAAACAAATCCAAAATATTTTAGCTGAAATATCAAATCAGTTTAAACAATCAGATTTATCTTTAAAAAATTCTCAATTATTAAAAGAAGAAATTGAGATTGCTGATGGAAGAGTAGCTAATTTAAAAGCTTTTTTTAGAAAATATAATTCACCGCTTTATCCTTATGCCGAAAAAATTGTTGAGGTTTCGGATAAATACCATTTTGATTATCGTCTTATCCCAGCTATTGCGATGCAAGAATCAAATCTTTGCAAATATGTTCCTGAAGATTCATATAACTGTTGGGGATGGGGGATATATGGAGATCAAATTTTAAAATTTAAATCTTATGAAGAAGCCATCGAAACTGTTGGAAAAGGACTTAAAGAGCATTACATAGACAAAGGATTAATCACAGCTTCAATGATTATGAAAAAATATACACCTTCATCAAACGGCAGTTGGGCACATGGCGTCAATACTTTTTTAAGAGCTTTAGAATAATTTTATGAAAACTTTTTATTCTTATACATTTGGTTGTCGAGTAAATGAAGCGGAAAAACAAACAATTGATAAAAAGATGATTGAAAAAGGTTTTATTTTTGATGAAAAAAATCCTGATATTTATATTATTAACACTTGTTCAGTCACTCATAAAGCTGAAAGAGAAGCAAGGCAACTAATATATAAAATAAAAAAAACCTTACCAAAAACAAAAATTGTTGTCACTGGCTGTAGTGCTACTTATTGGTTAAAGAACAATCTTTATCAAAATCTTAAATTAGACCTTATTATTGATAATGTTAACAAAGATTATCTTGTCGAAATAATCCAAAAAAGACTAGGCCAATCATTTTCTAACCGAGTCGGTTATCCAGGGGTGGCAACAAGCAAATTTTTGAAATCAAAAAGAGTGATGATAAAAATTCAAGATGGTTGTCAAAGATACTGCAGTTTTTGTATTGTTCCTTACCTTCGAGGAATGCCAAAATCAGAAAAAATTGAAAATTTAAAATTAAAAATTCAAAATTTAGATTCTTCAATTAAAGAGGTGATTTTAACGGCAATTAATACTCAGGCTTTTGGTTATGATACGGGTGAGTCTTTTGTAGATCTTTTAAGAACAATCATCGATGAAACTCAAATTCCAAGAATTAGTCTTGGATCCATCCATCCTTGGAGTTTAACTGATGATTTTTTCCATTTTTATCAAAAATATAAAGACAAAAAAAGATTGATTGATTTTTTTCATATCCCTATTCAATCAGGATCAGATAAAATCTTAACTTTAATGAAAAGAGGTTATAAAAAAGAAGAAATCAAGGAAAAACTTTTTCAGATAAAAAAAATTAATCCTTTAGCTTTTTTAGCAACTGATATTATTGTTGGTTTTTTAGAAGAAAATGATTATGATTTTGAAGATACTTATAATTTTTTAAAAGAATCACCAATAAGTAAATTTCATGTTTTTAGGTTTTCAAAAAGAGCTAAAACTCAAGCTGATTATTTATCAAAAAGGTTAACCGAACCATCACCTAAAATCAAAGAAAAAAGATCAAAAATTTTAAGAAAATTAAGTGAAGAAAAATATTCTCAGTTTTTAAGTAAAAATGTTGGAAGGATTTCGTCAGTTCTTTTTTTAGAGAAAAAAATTGACAATTTTAAAGAAGGTCTTACTGATAATCAACTACCAATTTTAGTTTTTGATGATAAAAAAATTAAATCAGGTGAGATAAAAAATGTCAAAATCACTGAATTTAAAGAGGGAAAACTTTTTGGTAAGGTAATATAAAATATTTAAGATATTAAGGTTTTTTTAACTCGGTTAGTTAGATGAGTTAACTAGAGCGGTCCGATGCAGTATCAAAAAGGTTAGAAGTTATATGGCAAATCTAAATATATTAAATTTACAAAATCATTTAAACTAATCTTCAATAAAAATCTAACAAAATAGAAAAGGCAAAAAATTGAATATAAAATAAAAAGCTTTAAAAATAAAAAAATTATTGATAAAATAATTGAAGAAGGAATCATTAGATTGGTCGCGTAGCTCAGTTGGCTAGAGCGTTTCATTGACATTGAAAAGGTCAGAGGTTCAAGTCCTCTCGCGACCACAATATCGTCTAACATCTTAAAGTATAACGTGTAACGTGTAACGTATAACGTATAACGTGGAACCTCGAAAGAAGCTCCTTTGGGAGTTAGAATAGATTAGTATTAAGTAGTAAGTATTTAGTATTAAGGATTAAGAATAATTAACCTAATTGACCTAATTTACCTAATTGAAACATAAAACATAAAACATGAAACATGAAACGTAGAAAAAATTAACCTAATTTATAAATAAATAATAAATAAACTAATAAAC
>JBBILA010000058.1:0-3336 GCA_037445105.1 Candidatus Microgenomates bacterium | reverse complement strand
TTATCTAAAAGAAAACGCTGACAAAGTCTTTATTTTCGGAAAAACATATGAAGAAATTCCAAACTATGTCGGAAAAATTCTTATTGATAAAAACAAGATTACTAATAAACTCCCTATTTATCCTAACAAAGCCTTTATTATTCAAAATAATCAATACGAAATAAAGTCTATCTTCTAAATCTGTTGCGGAGCTTGGACTCGAACCAAGATGTCGACTTTCAGAGAGTCGCATCCTACCATTAGATGACTCCGCAAAATACAAAAAATATTATATTAAATCTTTTAAATATTTACTAGTTTGGCAGATTAATAAGATAACGGATTAATCAGTTAATAATAAAAAATAATAAATAATAAATTTTTAATCAATAATAAATATTTAAATTTTTAATATATTAAAAATTAATTTATTAAAAATTGATTAAAAATTTGTTTATTAATTTATTTATTATTATTTTTTTTAGTTTATATATTAAGTTATTTTTTGTTTTTTTTATTTAAGCTGAAGATATAAAAATTAGAAATTAGGTAAATTAGGTTAATTAGATCAATTAGGTTAATTATTCTTACTACTTTCTACTTAATACTATTATGGTATTGGAAATTTAAGAGCTACTTTTTTCACCTCAAGCTTAATTTTTTTAATCTCTTTATTTTTTTTCATCTCTTCTTGAAAACTAGCGATATATCTTCCTCTTTCATCTTTATTTGCCGGTAACCGATATTTTTTGATTAAATTAATCACTTGAAGAATTTTTTCTCCAATAAACTCCATCTCTTTTTCTTTCATTCCTCTGGTAGTTGAAGCAGGAGTCCCCAATCTTATTCCTGATGGATAAAATGGCGAAGAAGTCTCATCAGGAACAGTATTTTTATTTAAAGTTAAGCCAACCATATCTAAAGCTTTTTGAACAAAAATACCTGCTCCTGGACCTAAAATATCAGTTAAATTAGCTAAGATAAGATGATTTTCACTTCCACCACCCACAAGTTTTAAACCACCTTTTTTCAAAACTTGAGCTAATTTTTTTGAATTTTTAATAATCTGCTGACCGTATTTTTTAAAAGATTTTTGACTAGCTTCATATAAAGCTACGGCAATGGCAGCAGTTTGATTATCATGAGGACCGCCTTGAAGTCCTGGAAAAACTGCCATGTCAATTTTTTTTGGCAAATCAGGATCTTTTTTTAATCCTTTTTTTGTCACCATAATCATTGCTCCTCTTGGCCCTCTTAATGTCTTATGAGTAGTAGTGGTAATCACATCAACATAAGGAACAGGTGATGGATGAACACCAGCAGCGATAAGCCCAGCAATATGAGCAATATCAGCTACCAAATAAGCATTAACTTTATCGGCAATTTCTGCGAATTTTTGATAATTTATTATCAAAGGATAAGCACTTGTCCCAACCCATATCGCTTTTGGCTTAATTTTTAAAGCTAACTTTTCAATCTCTTCATAATCAAAAAGGTCTTTATCCTCATATATACCATCTTTTTTCAATCCATATTGATAAGATTTAAAAAAAATTCCTGATGCGGAAACATTATGACCATGAGTTAAATGTCCACCACTTGTTAATGTCTGGCCCATGATCGCCTCTCCTGGTTTACACAAAGCCATATGAACCGCTAAATTAGCGGGAGACCCTGAATAAGGCTGAACATTAACATATTCAACATGAAAAAGTTTTTTTGCTCTTTCTTGAGCTAATTTTTCCACCTCGTCAACCCATTCATTTCCTCCATAATAACGTTTTCCTGGATAACCCTCTGAATATTTATTAACAAAATAAGATGATAAAACTTTTCTTACCTCAGCTGAGGCATAATTTTCTGAAGGGATAAGCTCAATCCCTTCTCTTTGTCTTTTTTCTTCTTTTTTGATAAGATTAGCAATTTTTTTATCTTTCATTTATATAAAATGAGAATTTTTAATTATTAAAAATATAATAAATAAATACTTTAAATGCAAATAAATTTTAAAAAAGTTATAATATTAATCTAAAAATATGTCATCCCTATTGATACTTGCTAACAGTTTAATGATTCTTGTTTTTATTTTTAAATTTAATCGATTACCTCCTCAAATTCCTCTTTTTTATAGCTTACCTTTAGGAGAATCACAACTTGTTGATACCTGGTTAATATTTTTATTACCAATAATAATGAATATTTTTTATTTTATTAATAATTATTTCTATAAAAAATTTTTTTTATTTTCTGAAAATAATCTTTATAAAAATATCTTTAAAATTACTAATTATTTTTTAATTATTGGTTTTACTTTAATTTTTATAAAAATCATTTTTTTAATTTCATAATATGATTCTCAATGTTTTTTTCATTTCTTTTTTTATTTCTTTTTTGTTAACCTATCCAACCATTCATCTAGCAAAAAAATTTAAATTAATCACCGATATTAAAAAAAGATATCATCCCGCTCATACTCATAAAGGAGAGATCCCCAGAGGAGGTGGTTTACCAATATATTTGGCGATCCTTTTTACCTCATTATTTTTTTTAAAAATAAATAAAATTCTTTTTGGAATTCTTTTAGGAGGTTTTCTTCTTGTTGTTTTAGGATTAATTGATGATCTAAAAGATCTCTCGCCTTATTTAAGATTTATCATTAATATTTTAATTGCTGGCTTAGTTATCAGTTTTGGTTTGGGAATACCTTATATCTCAAATCCTTTAGGAGGGATAATTAGACTTGATATTTGGCAAATACCAATTAATTTTTTTGGAAAACATACTCTTTGGGTGATTGCTGATTTTTTAGCAATTATCTGGCTTACCTGGACAACTAATGTTGTTAATTGGAGCAAGGGAGTTGATGGTCAACTGCCTGGTTTTGTCGGTATTGCAGCAATTTTTTTAGGATTATTGGCTCAAAGATTTTCTGCTCATGATATCTCTGTTGAAACAACTACAATATTTTCTTTTATTGTTGCCGGTGCTTATCTTGGATTTTTGCCCTGGAATTTTTATCCGCAAAAAATTATGCCGGGATACGGAGGCGGAGCTTTAGCGGGATTTTTGCTTGGAATTTTATCAATTTTATCTTTTGGAAAACTTGGTACTTTTATTTTAACTTTATCAGTTCCTTTAATTGACGGCGTTTATACAATCTGCCGAAGAATTTACCAAAAAAAATCGCCTTTTAAAGCTGACTGGGGGCATTTTCATCATCGGCTTTTAGAAATTGGTTGGGGAAGAAGAAGAATTGCAGTTTTTTATTGGTTAGTAACAGCAATTTTAGGTTTTGCCAGTCTTTTTTTAAAAAGCCACGAAAAACTCATCTTTTTGATTTCTTTTTTTATTTTAATG
>JBBILA010000057.1:0-3582 GCA_037445105.1 Candidatus Microgenomates bacterium | reverse complement strand
TATTAGTAATTTTAAAATAAAAAACAAAAATTGATAAAAAACTTATTCCAGTTAAAAACTCAACTACCGGATACTGCCAAGAAAGTTTTTTTTGACAATAACGACATCTTTCTTTAAGTAAAAAAAATGAAACGATCGGAATTAAATCATACCAAGCTAACTGATGATGACAATAATCACAAATTGAACGCCCGTTAATTGATTTTCCTTGAATTGGTCTATCAATTAAAACATTTAAAAATGAACCAATTGATATACCAAGTAAAAAAATAAATAAGTAGAAAATAAAAATCATAAAATTAAAAAATATTTTTAAACTCTTCTTTTTTATACGGTCCAATCATTGCGAAGTTCATTTTCTCCAATTGAAAAATCTCTTTGGCTAAATCAACGACTGCTTCTAAATTAACCTTTTCAATCGCCTCAATCACTTTTTTTTCATTGATTACTTCGTCTTCCAATAGTTTTTTCGCTCCAAAAAAATGAGCGATGCGAAAAGTATCTTCCAAAGAAAGTAAAAACCTGCCTTTAACCATCTCTTTAGCTTTTTTCAACTCTTCCTCTTTAATCTCACCTTTTTTTAGTTTTTCAATTTCATTTAAAATTACAGAAACGGCTTCTTTAATTTTATCTAAATTATTGACAATCCCTGCTTGAACTCCAACGCTTCCTATCTCATGATAAAGCTGTTTATCGGTATGAATGTAATAACAGAGCCCTCTTCTCTCTCTTACCTCAAGAAAAAGCCTTGATGACATACCACCGCCTAAAATTGTTGCTAAAACTGAAAGAATATAACGCCTGTTATCAAAAAAACCAAAAGTCGGATAACCTAAAATAAAATGCGCCTGCTCGGTTTTTTTATAAAAAATCTTAATTTTTGGTTTGTTTTGTTTATAGGAAATTTTCTCAAAACCAGTTTTTTTACCAGTTTTCCAAGAAGAAAATTTTGATTTTATTATCTCTAAATATTTTTGATAAGGCGAGGGTAAAAAATTTTTTTCAGTTTTGGGGTTGGGACCCGACTTGTGATAAAAAATTTTCTTACCCGAGCCTTTTATATTTCCAGAAACAACAAAAACCGCATTTTCTGGATAATAAAGCGATTTCATATAATCAATAAAAGTTTTCCTACTAAAAGATCTTACTGTCTCCTTTTTTCCAGCAATCTCCATCCCTAAAGGATGCTCACCATAAATAAGCGTCTCAAAAATATCACCTACCTTTTGCTGAGGATTATCTTCATACATATTAATCTCCTCAACAATCACTCCTTTTTCTCGCTCAATCTCCTCTTCATCCAATAAAGGATTAATAATCATATCTGATAAAACATCAACCATCACCTCAAAATGCTCTGGCGTCGCCTTAATCCAATAACCAGTATGATCTTTAGAAGTAAAAGCATTAAAAATCCCGCCAGTTGCCTCAACAGTCTCTGAGATAATCTTAGTATTAGGATATTTTTTTGATCCTTTAAAAGCCATATGTTCAAAAAAATGAGCGATGCCGTTGTTTTTTTTGTTTTCATATCGACTACCTGCGCCAACTAAAAGAAGAGTGGTTAAAGTTGATGAATTATTATCAATAAAAATCACCTTTAATCCATTATCTAAAGTAAAATCCTTAATAATCATTTTTTTATTTTCAAAAAACTATTAATCTGCGAATTTTGAATGTAGATTTTATTGTCATTTTCATCTTTTAAAATCGTTTGACGAAGAGTGATTTTATAAACTTTTCCCTGATAACTACCAACCTTTATCTCATCACCAACATTAAAATCATCACTTAAAATCAAAATCACTCCGCTTATCAGATCTTTGATTAATGTCTGAAAACCTAAAGACAAAGAAAGACCAACAATTCCCGCACCAGTTAAAAATGGAATAATATTTACTCCCCAAAGATTTAAAATCAAAACTAAAACTATAAAATAAATCAAAACATAAATAATTCCATCAAAAAAGTTTTTTAAAGTGGTTGTTTTTTTGAAAAGTTTTTCGTTATTAGTTTTTTTGATACCAATTAAAAAATAATAAAGAATTTTTTTTGTTAAAAAAGATACTAAATAACCAATAATTAAATAAAAAAAAGAAATAATGATTTTCATAAATATTTTGGGGTGACTGACGGGATTTGAACCCGCAACACTCTGCTCCACAGGCAGATGCTCTACCGGATTGAGCTACAGTCACCAATTAAAAAATTATAACACAAAAACTCTTCTTTTTATTTAAGGAGAATTATTTTGCTAAAACAACAATGACTTCTCAAAAAACTCATCAGCAGTCCTCCTAAAAAACAGTCAAACTAACTTCTTTCAAAAAAATTGCCGCTAATATAATCGTTAAAACAAGACTAAGCTTGTCAATTGGCGCCACCTTTGATGCTTCACCTATTTGTAAAGCTTTAAAATAAAAAAGCCAAGACAAGCCAGTGGCTATACCTGTAAAAATACTGCTGATAATATCGCATAAAATAACTACGCCAATTTTTAAATTATAAACCAATCTCTGAGGAGATTTTTTTCATTGACTCAAGACAGATCTCAACGAATTTTTCTAACGGTAAATTAAGACCATTCGGATCACTGCATTTTTTTATATCCTCGCGTCTGGTTCCTGCAGCAAATTTAGGTTGTTTTAATAACCTTTTTACAATAGATGATACTTTAACGTCTGCTAATTTTTTGCTTGGATATACTAAAGCAACGGCCGTAATTAATCCAGTTAAACTATCAGCGCAAAATATACTCCACTCAGCTTTGTTTTTTGGCTGATACCCAGTCAAATCTGGCGCGTGAGCTTTGATGATATTGTGAACTGTCTCTGAAATTGTTAGCCCATATTTTTCTAAAACTTGAAGAGTTTTTTGGGGATGAGTAGCTTTATACTCTCCTGAATAATCAATATCATGAATAAGCCCTGCCAGCATCCAATCTTCTTTTTTGGGTTCGTTAACAATTAAATTTTGAGAAACAAAATAATCATAAAGCCCTCCCATGCAAGCTTCAAGAGCTAATGAATGTTTGAAAATATTATCTTCTAATTGCTGTTTTAATGCCTGAAGATATTTTTCCCGATTAGGATAATTAATCATAATGAAATTATATCAATTATATCAAGGACTGTCCTTGTTAAGGACAGTCCTTAAAAACTTTCTAATTTTTTTAAGATTATTTTCTTTTTTTTTGAAAAAAGATGCTGGTTTAATCCTAAATCATTTACCCTTTTAGTTTCTTGAATTAGTGACTTCAATAAACTAACGATTATTTTTTTATTTTTTTCAACCAGCTTTAAAAAAAATTGATAATCAAAATCATCCAAAAGCAATAAGCTAATAATATCAATCAAATCTTTTTGTCCTTTTATACTTTCTTGCCTATTTTTATAGGCAATAATTTTTGTTACTAACAATACTTCTTTTTTTGGCAATCGAAAACCATTAATAACTAATGTCTCGTTAATTATTTTTTCTACTGGAACCCCTAAGTCAGAATAAAAAGGTAGATAAATATCAATATCAATTTCTTCAATTTTTATCTGATATTTTTTTAGTCTTTCGTTTTTTTCTAAAGAG
>JBBILA010000056.1:0-3733 GCA_037445105.1 Candidatus Microgenomates bacterium | reverse complement strand
TAATATATTAAAAATTAATTTATTAAAAATTGATTAAAAATTTGTTATTTAATATTTGTTATTATTAAATGGCTTGCCCGCCATAATGTTTTAAACTTTAGGAAGGTTACCCGCTATAATGTTGTAAACTTTAGGCGGGCTTGCCAGCCATAATGGACGAAGTCCTTTAGGCGGGTTTAACTGATTTTAACTGATTAAACCATATTCCTGTCATTTCCGCGGTTTCTTGTCATTCCCGCCCCGATATAATCGGGATAAACTCCGGCGGGAATCCATTAACCATGCGAGATCCCCGCCTTCGCGGGAACAGGGATCCTCGATTAGATCGGGGATGACAAAGCAATATTACTGATTCAACCGATTTAAACTAATCTGATTTAACTGACTTTCCTATTCTATGTTATAATTTGATATATATGACAAATAAAATCACTCCTAAAATCTTAAAAGGTTTTCGAGATTTTTTACCTGATGAAGCATCAAAAAGAAGCTTGATCTTAGAAAAACTAAAAAATGTCTTTGAATTATACGGTTTTAATCCCTTAGAAACTCCGGCTCTTGAATATGGAGAAACTCTTCTTGGAAAATATGGCCAAGAAGCTGATAAACTTTTATATCTTTTTAAAGATAAAGGTGAGCGATTAGTCGGCCTCCGCTACGATCAGACTGTTCCTTTAGCAAGAGTGGTATCGATGTATCCTGAACTTCCAAAACCGTTCAAAAGATATCAAATTCAATCAGTTTGGCGAGCAGAAAATACCCAAAAAGGCCGTTATCGCGAATTTCTTCAATGCGATATTGATATTGTTGGCACCAAAGATATTCTTGCTGATTTTGAGATTATCGACTGCGTTTTACAAGCTTTTAAAAATCTTGGTTTTAAAAAGATAACGATCTTATTAAATGACAGAAAAAACTTTCTTGGAATAAATAACTCTTATATCAGTACAATTGATAAACTACCAAAAATCGGCCAAGAAAATGTTATCAATGAGTTAATCAAAAAAGGCCTTCTAAAAGAAAAAGCTGAAGATCTTTTAAAAACAATCAAAAACAAATCATTATCAACTGATCTAAAAGTGCTTTTTTCTTTATTAAAAAAACAAGGCTATAAAGAGGGAGAAGATTTTGTTTATCAGCCAACTCTAGCCAGGGGTTTAGATTATTATACCGGGATTATTTATGAGGTTGTCGCAAAAGATTATCAAGGAGGCTCTCTTGGTGGAGGAGGAAGATATGATAATCTGATTGGCCTTTTTACCGGAAAAGAAATCCCTGCCGTTGGTTTTGCTTTTGGTTTTGACAGAATCATTGATGCTTTAAGTTCTTTAAATATAATTGAAAATCAAAATAACTCGACAAAAGTTTTAGTAACAATTTTTTCTCCTTTATTTTTAGAAAAATCATTAGAAATAACTAATACCCTAAGAAAAAACAACATTAAAACGGAAATTTATTTAAATAAAGAAGAAAAACTTGAAAAACAACTAAAATACGCTGATAAAAGAAAAATTCCTTATGTTGTAATTGTTGGTGAAGAAGAGGTTTCAAAAAATATTTTGAAATTAAAAAATATGAAAACCAGAGAGCAAAAAGAATTAAAAATAGAAGAATGTATAAAATTTCTAATCTCTAATTGATCGTATTTTTAGGTTAATTAGAAATTAGATTAATTAGGTCAATTTTATATTTTATTTATGATTATCAATCCAAATACCGCCATAATCGAGGTTCTACCAGGAGTCGGTGGTGATGAATCAAAACTCTGGATGAAAGAACTTCTTTTATCATATGTTAAATTTGCTCAAAAAAAACTTTTTAAATTTGTTTATCTTGATGAAGATATTGTCAAAATTAGCGGAGAAAAAGCTTTTTCTTATTTTAAAAATGAAACTGGTGTTCATCGGGTTCAAAGAATTCCTCAAACCGAAAGAAAAGGCCGGATTCATACTTCAACCTGTATTATCGTTGTTTTACCTGAAATTATCCAGTCAGATATCAAAATTAACCCTTCAGATTTAGAATGGCAGTTTTTCCGAGCTGGCGGTCATGGTGGTCAAAATGTCAATAAAGTAGCTACCGCGGTCAGGTTAATTCATAAACCAACTGGCATAATTACTACTGCTTCACGAGAAAGATATCAAGAAGCTAACCGAAAAATCGCTTATAATCTCCTTTTAGCAAAACTTTATCAGCTTGAAGAAGAAAAAAAAAGAGGGATTACTAACTCTTTTGTTAAAAATGTTGGTACAGGCGAGAGATCTGAAAAAATCAGAACCTATAACTTCCCCCAAAACAGATTAACTGACCACCGAATCAATAAAAGTTTTCATAATCTTGAAGAGATTATAAATAATGGAAAGTGGGATAAGGTTTTCCAAGAGTTAGCAGTTTTAAGATAAAACTACTTTTTTTTCACCTCAATTAAAGCTTCTTTTGTTGACTCAATAATCTGAAATCCTTTCGGATAAATTATTTTTAAATTATATTTTTTACTTTTATAATCTTGATACTCTATTTCTTTTTTTGGAAAAGGAGTTATTGTTGGCGTTAAAATTAGGCTATTTATTTGATTTTGTTTTTCAACCTTCTCACCTAAACGAAAACCTATTATAAAAAATAAAACTAAGCTAAGAATAAAAACTAATAAATAACTTTTTATTCTCATGATAAAAATTATAACATTATTTTCTTCATTTGATTTTTCTTTTTTTATGTTATAATTTAAATTCTATGAGAGCAAATATTCACCCAAAATTTTATGAAGACACTCTTGTATCTTGTTCTTGTGGTAATACTTTTAAAACCGGATCAACAAAACCAACAATTACTGTTGAAGTTTGTCATAAATGCCATCCTTTTTATACTGGAGAACATCGATTTATTGACACTAAAGGCCGAGTTGACGCTTTTCAAAAAAAGCAAGCGATTGCTAAACAATATCAAATGAAAAATCCAAAAAAGAAAAAACAAGAAAAACAAGAAAAAAAAGTTAAATCATTACGTGAACTTTTAGGAGAGATCTGATATAATATATAAAATTAGCCTTAGACCCAGGTTTAAAAATAAAAATTAAAAATTTACCTGGCAAAATTCCCGATAAATCGGGATACGGCAAAAAATTATGGTTAATCAAAAAAAGAAAATTCAAGTTGAAAAAATCAAAACTCTTCTTGAGAAGAATAATCATTTTGTTCTTATTAAACTAGGAAAAATCACTCATTTAAGTCTTGAAGGCTTAAGAAAAAATTTAAAACAAAATCAGGCTTCTTTAAAAGTAATTAAAAATACCTTGTTTGAAAAAGCTGTTAATTTTATAAAAAAACCTTTTATCAAAGATTTAAAAAAGAAATTTTTTCCTTTAAAAGAAACATCAGCAATCGTCACTTTTCAAGCTGACTGGAGCAAACCTTTAAAAATCATTAATGATTTTATCAAAAAAGAAAAAACTCTTAGTTTCAGATTTGGATTTTTAGATAATAATCTTTATGATAATCAAGAAATTGAAAAAATTGTTCTTTTACCGTCAAGAGATGAATTAATAGGAAAAATTATTAGTCATCTTAAAGCTCCAACCAGCAGATTTGTCTATACTTTGAAATAC
The DNA here is from genome assembly GCA_037445105.1 of Candidatus Microgenomates bacterium. Lineage (GTDB taxonomy): Bacteria > Patescibacteriota > Microgenomatia > UBA1406 > GWC2-37-13 > GWC2-37-13. Next base: position 129 of record JBBILA010000056.1, on the reverse strand, counting down.
AATATTAATAAGCTTGTTTATATCTTAAAAGAAAAAAGTAAAAAAAGTTAAAATTATTAGGAAAAAACTTTACAAGTTATCAATAAGTTTAAAAAAAAGAAATATAAATTTGTCGAAAGCGTGCCATTA
>JBBILA010000055.1:0-3851 GCA_037445105.1 Candidatus Microgenomates bacterium | reverse complement strand
TTATTCAAAAATCTTTTACCGGGAAAATACAAACTAACAAAAACCGATTTAAAAGGCAGAAAAACTATTGATTTGAATTTAGAACCAATAAATGGTGAGCTTTCTCTTAAAAAAGAGAAAGCAATCCTTATGCCGGCTAATTCTGTTATTGTTTTAGAATTAGAAAAAATAGATTAATTATGAAAGTTATCAATAAAAAATTTAATCGCAATTATCAGGAAATTGAAACAATTGAGGTAGGAGTTGTTTTGACCGGACCTGAAGTAAAATCTGTTAAAGAAGGAAAAATAAATATTGATGATGCTTTTATCAAAATTATGGATGATGGTCAAGCTTATCTTATCAACGCCCAAATTTTTCCTTATAAATTTTCTCGAGGAGAAGACTATGATGAAAAAAGAAGGCGGAAGTTGCTTCTTCATAAAAAAGAATTAATTCGTCTAAAGACAAAATTAAACTCAGCTGGATTGACTTTAGTGCCTAAATCATGTTATAATAAAGGATCGCTCATTAAAATTGAAGTAGCATTAGCAAGAGGAAGAAAAGATATTGAAAAAAGAAAATTAGAGAAAAAAAGAGATATTGAAAGACAGCAAGAAAAAGAGATAAAAGAGTATATGAAGTTTTAATGAAATATTTTAGTGGAAGCAAAAAGGTAAAAATTCTTTAATTTATTAACAGATTTTTATGGGGATGGCAGGTTTCGACGGAAAGTGATCTTTTAAAAATGGCCTAAGCGGACCAATCCGTTAAATTGGAAAAAGATAACTGCCAAAGAAGAACTCGAGGCAGCCCAAGCTTTCTATGCTAGGCAATATGCTTATCTATATGCCTAATTAGAAAGCGTAAGCCTCTTTTTGGGTTTTGCCTGATTTTACCCAAAAAGGGAAAACCAATCAGGCAAAGATTAATCACTGTTTCCGGTTGGGTGATTAATCTTAAATTAAAACCGGCGGCTTAAAAAGGTTTGTTTGTTTTCCTTTTTAAGCAAAAGAAAAAAACAAACTATCTTAGGCTAAACATTTTTAAAAGATTCTTTTCGGACTCCGGTTCAATTCCGGACATCTCCACATACTATAAAAAACTCTTTAAAAAAGAGTGTTTTCTTAGCCTTAAAAAAGTAGTTATTTTAATACTTTAGAGCTTTCTATAAATCTTTTGCACCCCCGAGGTGAAAAGTTAATCTTCTTTTCCAGATTTCGTTACTCCTTTACCCGTTATTGGGTCACCACCTTTTTTAGGACTTGTTTGTCCAATTTGTCGCCAAACTTCTCCCTGAGCAGCTTGGGTTGATTTTCCTGTTTGATCTTCAATTTGTCTAGTAACAGCCAATTTGGCTAATAATTGCGCTAAAAAACTTTCTTTTTCTGACATAATTTAATTATAAACTATTGAAATAAAAATTTATAATTTTCTTAAACTTAAGATAAAAAAATAAATAAAATGAGCAAAAATTAAAAATAAAATAAATAAAAAAGTTCTTTTAAATCTCTTAAAAAGCTCTCAACTTCGTTCGCTGTTTTCCACATACTATAAAAAACTCTTTAAAAAAGAGTGTTTTCTTAGCCTTAAAAAAGTAGTTATTTTAATACTTTAGAGCTTTCTATAAATCTTTTGCACCCCCGAGGTGAAAAGTTAATAAACGACTCCTTTAAAATTAGGGCAGTTTTTTTTCACCCACTCAAGATATTGAGGATTACATTCTGATTTTTGAACATCAATTTTTGGCATGCAGTCAATATAATCTTTTTCTGGGCATTGAAAATCTTTAAAAATCTCCATCTCTTTTTTTATGCAAAAACCAGTTCCATCAGGAAAGCTTTTATTCCTTTGGCAGACATATCCTTCTGGACATTGAAGATTAGCTATACCTCCGCAGATCATTTTTTTATTTTTTAAAATTTGAGTTGGCAAAGTTGTTGGACAGGGAGCAAAATCACATCGAGGTGGAATTCGGCCAACAACTGATCCATCAGGGCAGACTAAAGCATCAGCGGGACAGTTTATTTGACGATTAAAAATCTCTGAAAAATTATTTTTTAAGTTTTCAAAATTTAAACCAACAAGAAAACTTATCACTGAAACAAGAATTAAAACAATCAACATCGCTAATTTTCTCATAAAAAAGATTATAATTTATATAATTTCCTTATGCAAATTATTGCTGATTTACAAATCCACTCTCGTTATTCTCGGGCTGTCTCTCAAAATATGACCTTATCAGAAATTTCTCGTTGGTCAAAACTAAAAGGGATTCAATTGGTAGCAACTGGCGACTGGACTCATCCTTTATGGTTTAGATCAATTAAGGAAGAACTAAAAGAAGTGGAAGAAGGAATTTTTACTTTAAAAGAAAGGCCTTATGAGACAAGATTTTTGCTTTCAACAGAGATCTCTAGTATCTATTCTCAAGGAGGAAAATTAAGACGGGTTCATAATCTGATTTTTTCACCTTCTCTTGAAACTTGTGAAAAAATTATTAAAGAATTAAATCGTCGTGGCTGTAATCTTTCCTCTGATGGTCGGCCAGTTATTGGAGTTTCATCTGTTGATCTTTTAAAGATGGTTTTGGAGATTAATCAAAAAGTTTTGTTTATTCCTGCTCATGCTTGGACGCCATGGTTTTCAGTTTTTGGTTCAAAAAGCGGTTTTGACTCTTTATCTGAGTGTTTTGGTGACGATGCAAAATATATTTATGCGATTGAGACCGGTTTATCATCTGACCCTATAATGAACTGGCAGATAAAAGAATTAGAAAATAGATCAATTGTTTCTTTTTCTGATGCTCATTCAGGATTAAAACTCGGTCGAGAAGCAACGGTTTTTATCAATAATCAAGGTTTTGAAAATTTAACCATTAAAGAGATTAATTATCAGGATATTTATGAAGCAATTGTTCAAAGTCCTAATCGCCGGTTAAAAATCGGTTTTACCATTGAATTTTTTCCTGAAGAGGGTAAATATCACTGGTCAGGTCATCGAAATTGCAATATCCGTTATAATCCTAAAGAAGTTAAAGAAAAAGGAATTACCTGCCCAGTCTGTCAAAAACCATTAACTATCGGTGTGGAAAATCGAGTGATTGATCTGTCGGAAAAAATTATTGAAGAAAAGGATCTTTTGAAAATAAAAAACAAAGTTGGCTTGACTTTTGTTTATGATAAAGAAAAAAAACGCCGGCCTTTTGTTTCGATTATTCCCCTTTTTGAGATTTTATTGGAGTTAAATGAAAATTCTCAAATAAAAGCAAAAAAACAGTATGAAGAATTAACAAAAAAAGCAAGCGAATTTGATATTTTATTAAGAAAAACTTATCAGGAAATCGAGATTTTAGGAGGAAGAAAATTAAAAGAGGCAATCCAGATAATAAGAGAAAGAAAGGTTTTTGTTGATCCCGGATATGATGGGGTTTTTGGCAAAATAAAAATTTTTCAAGAAAAAAATGATCAGTTTGAAATTGAAGAAAAACAGCAAAGTTTATTTTAAAAAAAAATTTTTGAATTATTTTATTTTTTTGTCTTTTATTTTTTTTCTCCCAACCCAGCTGGGGAAACATTTTTTTCTTCCCTTTTCTTATCTTGATGGGATAAGAGTTGATTATCTTGCGCCAACAATTTATCTGACTGATATGATTGTTTTTTTAATGCTAATTTTTAATTTTCAAGAAGTTTTAAATTTTTTAAAAAACAAAAAAATTATTGTTTTATTTTTTTTTCTTTTAATTAATGTTTTTTTTGCTAAAAATCAACTGATTGCTTTTTATAAATTTTTAAAAATTATTGAATTTTTAATTGTTTTTGTTTTAAGCAAAAAAATTCTTCAAACTCTTAAAGAAAAAAATTTTTTGATTA
>JBBILA010000054.1:0-3894 GCA_037445105.1 Candidatus Microgenomates bacterium | reverse complement strand
TTTATTTATTATTTATTTATAAATTAGGTTAATTTTTTCTACGTTTCATGTTTCATGTTTTATGTTTTATGTTTCAATTAGGTAAATTAGGTTAATTAGAATAATTAGGTTAATTTCTTAATATTTAATACTAAATACTATCTACTTAATACTATCTACTGTTCTGCGTTCTAATGATATAATATATTCTTATGGAGCCAAAATATAATCCGAAAAATTTTGAGGAAAAAATCTATCAAGAATGGTTAGAAAAAAATATTTTTGAAGCAAAAGTTGATAAAAAAAAGAAACCTTTTTCAATCATCCTTCCTCCTCCTAATGCTAATGCTGATTTACATCTTGGTCATGCGATGTATGTTTATGAAGATATAATGATTCGTTTTTATAAACTTCAGGGATTTGAGGTTTTATGGCTTCCAGGAGCTGATCATGCTGGTTTTGAGACCCAGTTTGTTTATGAAAAACATCTTAAAACTCAAGGAAAAAGTCGTTTTGATTTTAAAAGAGAAGAGCTTTTTCAAAATATTTGGGATTTTGTGATGAAAAATCGATCTAAGATGGAAGAACAATTAAAAAAATTGGGATTTTTTTTGGATTGGAAGAAAAAAAAATTTACCATGGATCAAGATATTGTTAAAATTGTTTATCAAACTTTTAAAAAATTATATGATAGAGGATTAGTTTACCGAGAAAAAAAGCTGGTTAACTATTGTACATTTTGCGGCACTTCATTTTCTGATTTGGAAGTTGTTTATAAAGAAAAAAATAGTCCTTTGTATTTTATAAAATATGGTCCTTTAGAAGTGGCAACAACTCGACCAGAGACAATTTTTGGTGATACCGCGGTAGCTGTAAATCCAAAAGATAAAAGATATAAAAAATATATCAATCAAGAGATTGAAGTTGATATGGTTATCAAAAAAGTAAAATTAAAAGTCATTGCCGATGAGATGGTTGATATGAAGTTTGGCACCGGAGTTGTCAAAATCACACCAGCTCATGATTTTAATGATTTTGAAACAGGTAAAAAACATAAATTAGAGTTAAGACAGGTAATAAATTTTGATGGAAAACTTAATGAATTAGCTGGTTTTTATCAAGGATTATATGTTAATGAAGCAAGAAAAAAATTAGTTGAAGATTTAAAAAATAAAGGATTATTAATTAAAGTTAAAGAAGATTATGTTAATAGAGTTGGGACTTGTTATAAATGCGGACGAATACTTGAACCTTTACCAAAAGAACAATGGTTTATAAAAATCTCACCTTTAGCAAAAAAAGCAAAAGAACTGGTGTTAAAAGAAGAAATCAAAATTTATCCGAAAAGATTTAAAAAAATTCTTATTTGGTGGCTTGATAATTTTAAAGACTGGAATATCTCAAGACAGATAGTCTGGGGGATAAGAATTCCTGCTTATTATTGTCAGTCAACTAAAAAATGGTTTGTTAGTATTGATTTACCTTCTAAATGTGAAGTGTGTGGAGAAAATGATTTTTTGCAAGACGAAGACACTTTTGATACTTGGTTTTCTTCAGGTCAGTGGCCTTTTGCCACTCTTATGACTTTATCTGAAGATATATTTAATTATTTTTATCCAACAACAGTGATGGAGACGGGTTATGATATTTTGCCTTGGTGGGTAGCAAGAATGATTATGCTTGGTTATTTTGCAACAAAAAAACCACCTTTTAAAAATGTTTTTTTACATGGATTAGTAAGAGATAAATATGGTCAGAAAATGAGTAAAAGTAAAGGAAATGTGGTTAATCCAATGACAATGATTGAAAAGTATGGAGCTGATGCCTTAAGACTTTCTTTAATTTTTGGAGTTAAAGAAGGCGGCGATCTTAATTTTTCTGAAGAAAAAGTAATTGGAATGAGAAATTTTTGCAATAAAATCTGGAACATGGGGAGATTTATATATATAAATCAAATTCAAAATTCAAAATTCAAAATTCAAAATTTAAAAAGCAAGAGTCAAAATTTAGAAAAATTAATTAATCAATTAGAAAAAGAGTTAAAAGAGATTAAGAAAAAGTATCTTAGATTAATGAAAGAATATAGATTTTCTCAATCTTTAGGATTGATATATGAGTTTTCCTGGCACAGATTGGCTGATTTTTATATTGAACAATTGAAAAAGGAGATTATAAATGGTAACATAAAAGCTTTAGAAAAGTTATCAGAAGTTTATTTTGAGATTTTGAAAATGATTCACCCATTTGCTCCTTTTATCACCGAGGCGATATGGAAAATTTTTCATAATCAAAAAAGTTTAATAAGTTAAAAATTTTAGTTTTTTTTATGAAAAGAACTTGGCAACCAAAAAAAATCAGAAGAAAAAGAAAACATGGATTTTTAAAAAGAATGAGCACAAAAGATGGAAGAAAGGTTTTGAAAAGAAGAAGACTTAAAGGCAGAAAAAAATTAACGGTATAAATTTATGTTAACTAATAATTTTTTTAATAATACTTTTGTTTTTCCAATTTTAAATTTTTTAGTTTTTTTATATAAGGGATTTTCTTTTTTTAAAATACCCGGTGCTTTTGGTTTTGCCATTATTGGATTAACTATTATTATTCGTAGTTTATTTCAACCTTTTTTTAAAAAACAACTTGAAACATCAAAAAAAATGGCTGAACTTAAACCACAAATTGATAAATTAACTAAAAAATATAAACATGATCAAAAAAAACTTCAAGAAGAGCAACTTAAACTTTATCAAAAAGCAGGGATTAATCCCGGCGTTGGTTGTTTGATGCCTCTTTTGCAATTTCCGATTTTTATCGCTTTATATAAAAGTTTTTCTGTTTTTTTAATCAATGATAATATTGATAAAGCTTTAAATGAGATTAACAAAGTTTTATATTGGTCTTTTTTAAAAATAAAAAAAATTGATTTGGTTTTTTTTGGTTTTGATTTATCTTTAAGCCCACAGAAATCAGGAAATATTTTTTATTTTATTGTTCCTTTATTGACGGTTTTTCTTCAATATTTACAAATGAAGACTATGAATCAATCTTTAATTCAAAAAAATGAAAATAAAGAGGAAAATAAAAAAGAAAACGAACAAGAAGATTTTCAAAAAATTATGAATAATCAGATGATGGTGATTTTTCCTTTAATGATTGGTTGGTTTTCATATACTTTACCTGTTGGTCTTTCTTTATATTGGAATGTTTTTTCAATTTTTGGTATTAATCAAGGAAAAAAATTACAAGTTGACACTGATAAACAAATCCCGTTTAGCGGGAATGATAATTAAATCATATGGAAAAAATTAATATAATCAAAAAAGAAACAGAAAGTCTTCTTTCTAAAATGATTAATAATTTTGAGGTTTTTGTTGAGGAAGATAATGGAATTTTTAAAATTCTAATAAAAACTGATGAAGCGGCGGTTGTTATTGGAAAGCATGGTGAAACAATCAGAGCAATTCAAAAAATCTTAGAAGTCATTTTTTATAAAATTTTTAATCAAAGCATGGAGATTTTAGTTAATGTTAATGATTTTCGAGAAAAACAAAAAGAAAGACTAGAGATTTTAGCTTCTCAATATGCAGAAAAAACTCTTAATTCTCATTTAGCTTCTTCAATAAAGAATTTATCATCTTATGAAAGAAAGATAGTTCATGAGTATATTACTAAAAATTATCCTGATTTAACTACTTATTCATTAGGTGAAGGAAGAGAAAGAAGGTTAGTGATTGATTTAAAAACAAATGCGTCTAAAGTTTAGTATTAAGTAGATAGTATTTAGTATTAAGTATTAAGAATATTAACCTAATTATTCTAATTAACCTAATTGACCTAATTAACCTAATTGAAACATAAAACATGAAACATGAAACGTAGAAAAAATTAACCTAATTTATAAATAAATAATAAATAAAC
>JBBILA010000053.1:0-3987 GCA_037445105.1 Candidatus Microgenomates bacterium | reverse complement strand
CAAAGGCGATATTGTTTGGGATATTTTTTCTTAAATTTTTTTTCATCCACCGACCAGTTCCACATAAGAATATTATATCATTCAATTCTAAAGGAACTCCTTCGGGATATCTAACGTCTAACTTTAAAAAGAATTATCCTTGTTAAACTAAATTTTTTTAATAATGAAAAGAAAGCGGAAACTACTAATCCATCGATGATAATATTTAATTTTTTTAATTAATTGAGTTATTTTGAGTTTCTGTCAAAAAGATTAACAAACTTTTAGATTATCCCTTAAAAAAATTATATTAAGAGACGGTATTTAACAGAACATATCGTTGATGATCCTCAAGGAATTGAGGAACATATTTTTTAAAATACAATCCTAAATAAATACAATAGATTTGAAAGCTCATTAAGGGGAAGAGATACCCATAACTAAAGTCTAAAAAAAAGATTAACTGAATAGTTAACTTTTTACAACTTTACCTGTCCTTATCAATCGCTAAATTATCAAACTCCTACAGGATTGTGTAACAAAAATTATCAGTTAAAAGAAGTGTTAACTATGTCTGCGAATATAAAAACCTTGACAAATATTTTTTTTTAATATGTAATTATTTAACAAAGCTATGAAAGAAGAAAGTCAATTCATTAAGATTATAAAGTTAATGTTTTTACTTCTTATTTTAATTATTGGAGCAGAAATTAGTTATTTATTTTTATTAAGATGTTCGTCAGGATCAAAAAAAAATGTCACTGATAATTATCAATTAATTAATAAAAAAAAAGCCGATCTTATAACAAGTTTGTTGAATATTCCAAAAAATAGGGCTGAAGCCAAAGTTATCATTAAACAAGAAGGAAAAATTTCTGACTTGCAAAAAGAAAAAATTAATAATCTTGAGCACTTCATAATAACCTTGATTGATGAAGATGGACGTTACAAGGGCAAAATTATTTTGACAGAAAAAAACGATAATATTTTTATTATTAAAGCAGGAAAAAAAGAGCCACTAAAAGCTTATGAAATTGAAAAAGGAAATTATTTTTCTCATTTGTATCAGTATGATATAATTGAAGAAAAAGAGGTAAATGAAATTATAATTAAAAAGTAATTTTTTCAATAATTATGCCAAAAACAAAGTATAAAAAACCTCAATTTTCATCAAAAAAAATAAGATTATCTTTATTTGTTGATGAAGTGAGTGATCTTTTATCAAAGGGGCCCATTTCCCCTGGAGAGTGTTGTGTTGATAGTGGTTCTATGTGTAGGGCGTGGTGCTTTTGTTCTAGCGGATGTTATTCTGAAAACGGCGAGTGTAAATGTTAATTTTATTCTATTTTTAAAGATTGATTTTTAGAGAAAAGCAATTTATAAAAAATTACCTTGTTTAATATTTTTTTTAAAAAAAATATTTCTTTTTTTGAAATCTCACCGATTTTAAATATTTGCTTTAATAATAAAGAAAAAATTTCCCCCTTTTTTTTAAATATTTTTTTTGAATTCTTACGATTCTTAATTATAAAATTTATCGATTTCACGACATAATTTTTTTTTAGATTAGCTGAGAGGATAACTTTGTCATAAAAAATCGTATTAAAGCCAACAAGCCTATTTTTTAATAAGCGGAGAATTATAACATCGTCAGAGAATTTAATCCCATTAGTAATATTTTGCAAAATTGTCGTTTTTCCACCGCCTGAAGGCGCACAAAAAAGATGAAGTCTGTTTTTTACTAAAACCGATGAAGCATGAAAAATTATTCCGTTGTGATTGAGAAGAATTTTTTTTAGAAAATGAAGAAAGAAAATTTTAAATTCAGAAAAGCTTAAATGAGAAAAGACAATTGCTTGCTTGTTTTTTTTATCGAAGAAATATGACCATAGGTAACCACAATTTGTTTTTTTATTGAAATTAACTACGGGAAACTTTCTGTTAATAATAATCTCATAATCGATTTTACTGACCTTTTTTTTAATTTGAATTTTTTTAATTAAGGATAGAATTTTTTTTTCCAAATTCTTATCGCTAAATGGGTCATTATTTTTTAATTTAATAAAGGATATTTTAATAACGAAACCTGCAATTTGAACGTAAAAAAAAAATTTTTTAGCAATTTTTTCTTTCATAATAGAAACATTAATATCTTACTAATTAAATTACTTTTAATCAATGAATTTTTTAAAAATTAAGTGGCTTATATCCATCGCTGGCGTGTCTTAAAAAAAGGACACTTTTGCGATTAGATTAATTAGATCAATTAGAAATTTATCTCTTTTTGTGTTTTTTATAATTTAAAATCTTAACATGTTTGCAAGTTTAAAATGTCTTATAGGATTATTAATTATCGGTTGATTGGTTATTGCCAATTATTTATTTCTATTTTTTCTTTTACTCCATTTCCATCTTCTTTACCGTCTCAGTTTTTTCTTAGCTTCAACCGAAATTTTCTTTAGTTTTTTCTCTAAGTTTTATTTGATTTCTTTGAATTTCTTTTAATATTTTTTAGATGTTCGATCCTTCGACTATCAATCGCCAATAAGGAAGGAAAAAAACTTCGGTTTGATCGATGTTAACTTTTGTCTCAAGGTTAAGATTGATTAGATAAGCTTTTTTTGGTTGATATCGGCGGATAAAACTTAAGAGAGAAGAAGGAAGACTCGGTTTTTTTAACTCAAGCGATTTAACCTCAATGGGGGAAATTTCATTGCCTTTTCTTAAGATAAAATCAACCTCGGTTTTTTCCTTAGTGCGCCAAAAGTGAAGGGAAGTATTGGCTTTGACGATATATGTTTTTAAAAGTTGATAGATAAAATTTTGAAATAAAAAACCGTTTAAAGAAAAGCGGACGATATTGCCGAATTGGTTAATAGCAAAATTTCTCAAACCCAGATCTTCAAAATAATAAAGAGGCATTTTGACAATTTCTTTTCTCACATTAGAATAAAATGGAGTCATTTTTTTTAAAACAAAGGTTTTTTCCAAATACCATAAATATAATTTAACCGTTTTTAAAGAAAGACCTAAAGTTAAAGAAAGTTCGCTGAAGTTAACCGGTTGGCCAATTTGAGAAGAAAGAATTTTGACCAAATTGACAAACTCCTCGGTTTTTTTTAAACCAAGAAGATAAAGAATATCCTTTTCAAGAAAACTTTGAAAAATTTCATTAATAATCAGATTTTTCATTTCAAGATTTTCAGATAAGACAACTCTTGGATAGCCGCCAAAATTTAAATATTCAAATAAAAGCTGATTGGCAGTGGTCAAGTCAGTTTTAAAGAAAAAGGCAAGATCTTTTTGGTAGCGATATTGAGTTCTAAAGTTGATAAACTCTCTAAAAGATAAAGGATAAAGGGAAAAAACAAATTTTCTTCCAGCTAATGACTCGTGGATTTTTTCTTTTAATTCCAAACTCCCTGATCCAGAAACGATAAATTTGTAAGGAAGATTCATATCATAGATTCCTTTTAAAAACAATCCGGCATTTTCTTTTCGCTGAATTTCATCAATAAAAACATAGCCTCGTTGATTGCCAAAATTAATTTTTACTTGAGAGATGAAAGTTTGTTGAGAAACAAAAAATTGGCGATCTTTTTCGGTGTCTAAATTAAAAAAAAAAGTTTTTTTGCCTTTTTTTTCAAGAAATTCTTTTATCAAAAACATTAACGTGGTTTTGCCGGCTTGGCGAGGTCCAACGATCATTAAGATCTCTTTTTCTTCCAAATAAGGCAAAATTTTTTCAAAAAGCTCCCTTTTGATCATATATTTCTATTTTAGTACGAGTTTTTTAAAAGTCAAGAGATAAAATAGTCGGTAATTAGTCTGAAAGTAGTCTGAGATTAGTCTGAAATTAGTCTAGAGCTGGTCGGGGTCGGTTAAATCAGTTAAATCAGTTAAATCAGTTAAATCGGTTAAATCAGTTAAATCAGTTAAATCAGTTAAATCGGTTAAATCAGTTAACCCGCCTAAAGCTTCGCATTATTGGCGGGCAGGTCAGTTGAA
>JBBILA010000052.1:0-4146 GCA_037445105.1 Candidatus Microgenomates bacterium | reverse complement strand
TGCCCGGTAACCTGAACCCTTGGGTTTTAGACCTTTAACGCCAAAACCCAAGCGATATAGGGTTTTTTGTTAAAGATCTTTCACCCGTTTTTAAGGTGCTTCTTGCCTTTTTTAACCTTTATATTAAAAAAAGGCAAAAAAAATCAATCTAGCAAAGCTTAAATTATGCTAGATGATTATATATTCCTATATTATAGGACAAAAGATTGATTTTCTCAATAAGAAATTAGAATTATATTTTTAAAAAGGCAATTAATTTTTACCTAAATCACATCTCTTTTTTATATTTTTTATACAACTCTAAAATCTCTTTACAATAATCTCCCGACACACCATTTTGGCTATAATAATATGAACAAGTTTCAGCACTACCGCCATTATGCTTTGCGGCAGCAATTTTAACCGCCTCATCAGGCCAATTAACACAATCTTTAGGAGGGTTACCTAATCGATTTTTGGTAATCACCGCAAAAATCATCGCATTATCAAAAAAAACTCGCCGGTCATAATTTTTTACAAAAACATTTTTTAAATATTTATAAGCTCCTTCTTGTTCTTGTTCTGATATTTGAAGAAGTCCCATAATTTTTTGATCATAACTCTGATCACCAATTGGCTCGCTACATATCCCATTAGCATTAAAACTATCAGGAGGGATAATCCCTGTCTGAGCATAATAACCAAATCCATAACATGGGTCATTGTTTTTCCACCATCCATACGTATTATATAAACTCACATCGCCTTTTTTAAATCTCTCTCCAGTTTCTTTGGTCTTAAAAGCCATCAGCAAAGCCGCAGGAACACATTGGCGTTTTTGAACCTCATAAAAAATCTCTATTAAAGTCTTTCCTGGTCTTTGATCACTGACTATCGGTGCTGGTGTTGGTGTTGCTGTTGGTTTTATTTTATCAGTAGGAGTTATTTTTTTAGTTGGAGAAGGATAATTAAACTTTGTTGGTAAAAAAGTAATTAAAGGAGTTATTGATAAATATTGTTTTGAAGAAGGAAAATTAGTTATCCTTATTGGTGTTTGGGTGGGAAAAAATTCTCTTGTTGGAAGAGTAAAAAAACTCTCTTGAGGATAATTTTCATTTTGATAATAAAAATTCTCTGGTTTTTTACTCAAACTAAAAAGTTTTTTAATCTTAAAAGAACTAATTTTAAAAACAACAACTTGACTTATCTTTTCCGCTGATTTTTTTATATTTTGATAAAAATCTGCTGGTGTTAAATCTTTTTGATATTTAATAAAACTGCCATTTATTAAAATGACAATCAAAAAAGATAAAAATAATGATGAAAAAATTTTTATATTTAACTTGCTCATGTTTAAAAATAATCTTTAAATTTTTATTCTATAAGTTTTCTTTCTTCTTCAGAAGCAATCACTTTAAAACCTACATGAGAATGACCAGCAAAAAACAAGCCTTCACCAACACCTGCTGATAAAAGAAAATGTTTTTCGCCACCAGTTAAAAAAAATGTCTCGGCAATTTTTTCAACTGCTGCTGTTGACTGTTTGAGAATTATCTGCAAAGAAGAATTGGTGATAATTGCTTTTCCTTCATCAGTTGATAAAAAGTCTTCCACATCTTGAGTAATTGTTGTAAGACCTAGTTTATACTTTCTTGCTCTTTTAGCAAAAGAATGAAGATAAGCACCTGAGTCCTTTTGTTTTATCAGATACCACGCCTCATCAACTACCAAAATTCTTTTTTTTGGATCGCGCCTGACCCGATTCCAAACATAATCAAGGACAATATACATCGCTACCGGCCTTAAATTTTCCTCAAGATCTCTGATTCCAAAAACCGTCAATGAGTTTTTGATATCAAAATTTGATCGTTGATTAAAAATTCCCGATGCTGATCCGGAAACAAATTTTTCCAGCCTGTCAGCTAATTCTTTGGCTTCTGGAGTTTCCATTCCAATTAAGACTTTATATAAATCCTCAAGAAGAGGGGGCTCATTAGAAAAAGTCTCAATATCTTGAGTTATCCCTTTTTGCTTGTAGGTTAAAACTAAAGCTCTATCTAAAAGAGCATCCTGTGAAGGAGTTAATTCTCCCATAATCACTCTCATTAAAGAATGAAGGTCTAAAATCTTATTAGCTAGTTCATCAGGAGTAGCATTGGTTTTTTCAAGATCAAAAGGATTGATTTTGTATTCTGAAGTATTTGAAAAAATAACAAACTCACCGCCAACAGATCGAGCAAGTTTTTCATATTCGTTTTCTGGATCAATAATAATCACATCAACTCCCATCATTAAAAGTCTTAAAACCTCAAGCTTAACCAAAAAACTTTTTCCGCCACCTGATTTTCCCAAAATAACTGAATTAGCATTTTCCAAAGTAAATCGATCAAAGATTATCAAAGAACCATCATGTTCGTTTACCCCATAAAGAATCCCTTCATTTTTTGTCAAAGAAGCAGTGGCAAAAGGAAAGGTCGTTGCCAAAGATGTCGTATCCATATTCCTCCAAACCGAAAGCTTGTCATAAAAAATTGGTATTGTTGATTTAAACCCTTCTTCCATCTCCAAAGTTGCTTGTCGAGCAACAATAAGAAGAGAGGATAAAATCGAATCAACTTCTTTGGTTATCTGATTTAACTCTTCAAGAGAATCAGCCGGAATAGTAATATATAATCCAAACTGAAAAAATCTTTCTGCTCCTTTTGCAAGCTCAGCTTGTAAGGCTAAAGCATCATCTAAAGCTACCTGAACCGCCGGATCAACGACTTTTCCAGCTTTAATATCATTTTCAATGGTAGCTTCCATCTCAGCAATTTTCCTTTTTAAATCCTCAAGAACATTTTTTGATTCGGTCGGATAGATATACATTGAGATATAAAGAGGATGATCAAAGGTAATCAAAGAATAAAGCCAGTTAGCCGAGACATATCTTGGATAACCAACAACATATAATGTCCGATAATATTTATCATCAATTTTGATATGGTTAAAATCAACTTCAACATAAGAAGGAGCGATAATATCCTTTATTGATACTGAACCAGCAGCTAAAATATTGGCCATGTTAGAGGTTAGATTGACTGATCCTTGTTGTTTTTGACTGTCTTGTGGTTTTGAAAAAAAATTAAACATATTAAAAAATTCAAAATTCAAAAGTCAAAAGTCAAAATTTAAAATTTAAAATCCCGAAAAAATTGTCTTTCGGGATTAAAATTTTTAATCAATCTTGAGTCATGATAACATCAGTATAACTTTCAACAGGGGCTAATCTCCGACCAGTTGCTGAAGGATTATAAAGATTATAATAAAGTTCAGTTAACTGCTGTTTTTCAAGAACCGATGCTTGAAGACCGATCTTTGATAAAAGTCTTAAAAGATGATCTCTTTTGGGATAAAGAGAGGTTTTCGCTCGACTAATCACATATTCTTTATTTAAAGATGAAGGGGTTGCTCCGGAAATCCCTAATTCAAGAGGAGAAAAGGGAATAACAAAGAAAAATCTTTTTTCCAAAACCGTATTAATCTTAACAATATTTTTAATAAACTCTTTATAATTTTGAAGATTAGTTTTTAAAAGGGGATTTTGTTGAGTTAAAATTTTCTCGTCAAGATAATCCAAATATGAAGAAATGTCCATTTTTTTTGAAATAATTAATACCTGAACCGGAAAAGACAAAGAATTAAGAAGACCAGCATAAGCATAGATCATTGAAGTTTGTTCATCCTGAGATAAAAGCCAAAAGTTTACTGCTCCAACCTCAATAACACAAGAGGCTGAGTAATCTTTCAATAAAACAATATCATCTTTTATCTCTTCGATCTCGATAAATGATTGGGTGGTGGCTTTAATTGGTGATGTTGGTTTTTGAATTGGCATAGTGATAAATAATTTATAAAAGCTCCTTGGATCTTATCTCAATTGGTTGGTTATTCTCTTTTTCTATCCTTAATTTTATTGTATCAAAAAGATAGCTGCCTTTTGGATCTTTTGCCTGAAGAAGATAGTCACCTTCATTGATAGGATTAAAGCTTAAAAATACTCCATGATGATTAGTTTTTAAAATCCTTAACGGAGGATCATTTTCGTTTTTTTTAATATAGATTAAAATCCCTCCTAAAGGAATCTCTTTATAATTCTTAACCACACCAAAAATAAAGGGTTTTTTT
>JBBILA010000051.1:0-4200 GCA_037445105.1 Candidatus Microgenomates bacterium | reverse complement strand
TCATGTGTCTATGTCAATGAAAAGGCTTTAAAATCGATCGATGGCGTTAAAGAGGCTCAGATTAATTTAGCCAATCAAAAAGCCACCGTTGAGCTTGAAAAAGATGTTCCCAATGAAGTTTTGGCTAAAGCAGTTGCCTCGGTTGGTTATCAAGCAGTTTTTGAAGAAGAAAAAAAATCAGATGAAAATTTGATCGAGAAGGAAAAGAAAAAAGAACTGAAAATTTTAAAAACAAAAACAATTTTTAGTCTGATTTTATCAGCTTTTATTGTTTGGGGCAGTTTTCCAGGGTTAATGAATTTTGCACCAATGATATTGAAAAATTTTTACTTTCAATTTGTTTTAGCCTCAATCATCCAATTTTATTTAGGTTTTCAATTTTATCAAGCAACGATCCCGGCGTTAAAAAAAAGACTTGCCAATATGGATACTTTAGTGGCGATTGGTACCACTACTGCCTATTTTTATTCAACAGCAATCACTTTTTTCCCTTTCTTTTTTAAAAAAATCGGGGTTGAGATTATGCCTTATTTTGATGTTTCCGCGGTGATTATCGCTTTAATCCTTTTAGGTCGATATTTAGAAGCCAAAGCCAAAGCCGGAACAAGCGAAGCGATTAAAAAATTGATTGCCCTTCAAGCAAAAACCGCCCATGTGATTCGTCAAGGGAAAGAGATTGATTTGCCGATTGATGAGGTGGTGGTCGGTGATCAGATTTTAGTCCGGCCAGGGGAAAAAGTGCCGGTTGATGGGGTGATTATTGATGGCCAGTCAACAATCGATGAATCAATGATCACCGGTGAGTCAATCCCGGTTGATAAGAAAAAAGGCGATTTAGTGATTGGTGGGACGATTAATAAAATGGGGAGTTTTTATATGGAGGCAAAAAAAGTCGGCAAAGAAACGATGCTTTCTCAAATTATTAAACTGGTTGAGGAGGCCCAGGCTTCAAAAGCACCGATTCAGCGGCAGGTTGATATCATTGCTTCTTATTTTGTCCCTGTGGTCATTGTTTTGGCGATTATGACCTTTGTTGTTTGGTATTTGTTACCAAATGGAGGTTTGGTAAAAGCGATGCTCAATGCAATTGCGGTTTTGATTGTCGCTTGCCCTTGTGCCATGGGACTGGCAACGCCAACGGCAATTATGGTGGCTACCGGTGAAGGGGCAAGATTGGGGATTTTGTTTAAAGACGCAGAAAGTTTAGAGTTGGCAACGAAGATAAAAGCGATAATTTTTGATAAAACCGGAACTTTAACCAAAGGCCAACCGGAGTTAAAAGAGATTGTTGTTAATAACCAATGGAAAGACAAAAGTTTAGATGAAAAAAAAATTTTACAGATTGCCGCTTCTTTAGAGTACCACTCAGAACATCCTTTAGCCAAAGCAATCGTTGATTTTGCCAAATCAAAAAAATGCCAGTTTTTAAAAGTTTCTCATTTTCGTTCAAAAACTGGATTTGGGGTTGAGGGGGAGATTGAAGGAAAAAAATACTCTTTAGGAAAGATAGTTTCTGAAAAAGATGAGATTGAAGAAACAAAAAAACTGAAAAATGAAGGAAAAACCGTCGTTTATCTCTATCAAGACAAAAAATTAATCGGCGCTCTGGCTTTGGCTGATTCACTAAAGGAGTCATCAAAAAAAGTGATTGAAATTTTGAAATCAAAAAAGATTAATGTTTGGATGATTACCGGTGATAATCGGCAAACAGCTTTTGCCATTGGTCGCGAGTTAGGTTTGGAAAAGAATAAGATTTTAGCTGAGGTTTTGCCTCAGGAAAAAGAAAGATGGGTTAAAAAAGTTAAAGAAGAGTTTCAAGATAAAAAGAGATTGGTGGCTTTTGTCGGTGATGGGATTAATGATGCCCCGGCTTTGGCCGCCTCAGATATCGGGATAGCCATGGGAAGCGGGACTGATGTGGCGATTGAGACAGCCACTGTCGTTTTGGTGAACAAAGATTTATCAACGATTGTTAAAGCGATTGAGTTGTCCAAAAAAACTTTGCAGACAATATATCTTAATTTGTTTTGGGCATTTTTTTACAATATTTTACTTATTCCTTTGGCGATGATTGGAAAGGTGAGTCCAATTCTTGCTTCAGCGGCGATGGCTTTTTCCAGTGTTTCTGTTGTTTCTAATTCGCTTTTGTTAAAAAGACGGAAGGTGTAAACCTAAAACACCTCGAGGTGTATACTTATTTCTGTTGTTTTAATAATTTAAAATACCATTTTTTTACTACGCATTATAAGAAAGAACTGATAATCATGAATGAAAAACGAATGAGAAACTTTATTTAACCAAGAAACCTCAAACGAAGAAGAACAATAAATACTTTCTTTGATCCTTATTTCCGAAACACAAGAAGAATTATCACGTGAGGCAAATAAATAATTGGAGTCGAAAATTTTGTAACAATAAATAATGTTTTTTGAAGCAAATATCGAAACGCTTTGAAAAACATAGGCACTATTATAGACACCGTCTGATTGAGAAACAAAACGAGCATTGATGTATTTTTCACTAATTTTTCCCAGTCAGATTTGGGTGATTTTTTCTTTAAGAATAAAAAGCTCTTTCATATTGGTGTTAACAAAAATAATTTTGATGATAAAAATAGGCATTGATTTTCTTATTGAATTTTTATATTCTATTTCCTATCCTTAAGCAATGGAGTAAAATTTTAAAAAATTATGATCAGCGAATACAAAAAAAATTTACTTCATCGATTAAAAATTGCCCGGGGACATTTAGATAGAGTGATTAAGATGGTTGAAGATGAAGAGTATTGTTTTTCAATCATTCAACAAACAACTGCAATTGAAAAAGCGATAAGAAAAGTTTCAGAGATTTTGCTTGAACATCATCTTAAGACTTGCGTCCGGGAGTCTTTAAAATCCAATCGTGATGTTGATCAAAAAGTGAAAGAGGTGATTGAAGTTTTTCGAAAAAAATAATATGAAAAATTTTTTCCAAGAAAATAAATTAGTAGTAATTATTTTATCAACTTGTTTTTTAATCGTTTTTATCGCTGGATTATTCTTTTATTTAGAGGAAAAAAAACCGGGGAAGTATGATGATTTTGCCAAATGTTTAAAAGAAAAAAAAGTTAAGTTTTATGGTGCTTTTTGGTGTCCTCATTGCCAGAATCAAAAAAAACTTTTTGGAAAATCTGAAAAATATTTACCTTACATTGAATGCTCAACAATTGATGGTCAGGGACAGCTTGAGATTTGTCAAAAAGCCAAAATTCAAGGCTATCCTACCTGGGAGTTTGCTGATGGAACGAGAATAAGCGGTGAGGTTAGTCTTGAAGAATTAGCAAAAAAAAGCGGTTGTCAGTTAAAAAAATAAAATTATGGAAAAATTAAAAATTGTTTTTTTTGTTAATAAAATTCATTCGATTAATACTATTTTAGGTTTTTTAATTGCTTTTATTTTTTTCTTGTTAATTCTTTTTAAAAAAAAGATTAATTTTAAAGGAAAATTAGTTTTCTTTTTTCCTTTTTTCGTTTCTTTTTTGGCAACTGTGGGAAGTCTTTTTTATTCAGAGTACGCTGGATATAATCCTTGTAAACTTTGCTGGTTTCAGCGGATTTTTATGTATCCACAGCCACTTTTATTTTTGATTGCTTCCTTTTTAAACGATAAGAAAGTTTTTAATTATAGTCTTGTTTTGTCGACATTTGGATTGGTTATTGCTTTTTATCACTATCTTCTTCAATTTGGATTAGTAAAAAGTAATGATTGTGCTGCCGTTGGTTATTCGGTTTCCTGTGTTAAGCAGTTTGTCGCCGAGTTTGGTTTTGTTACCATTCCTTTAATGGCAGCATCAGCATTTTTACTTTTGATTTTATATAGTTTATTAGTTTTAAAAAATAAAATTAAATGAAAACAAAAAAAACAACTTTAAAAATATCGGGGATGCATTGCCCTTCATGCAATATCTTAGTTGAAGATAAATTAAAAGAAGAGAAAAATATTGTTTCCGTGAAATCGAATTATAAAAATCAAACAGCAGAAGTATTGTTTAAGGGTTATTTAGACAAAGAAAAACTTAATAATAAATTAAAACAGTTTGGATATTTAATCAAAAGCGAAAAAGAAGAAGAAAAAAAAGAGTCCTTTTTTGATCGGATAAGTTTATTTTTTGTTTTTTTAGTTTCTTGGATATTGATTTATCTTATGGTTAGAGATTTAAGT
>JBBILA010000050.1:0-4567 GCA_037445105.1 Candidatus Microgenomates bacterium | reverse complement strand
GATCCTTTTTTATCAGCGACAAATTCTACTGTTGTTTCTTTTCCTGGTATTAATTTCTCATCTATTCCAAAAGCTAATAAAGAAAATCCATGTTCAACATCAATGCTTTTAATTATCAGTCTTACTCTCTCCCCTTTACTCACTTTAATTTCTGCTGGCTCAAACTGCCAATTTTTCGCAATTATTTTAATTTCTCTAACTGGATAAGCAAAATCAGATTTTTTTGTCGACTGAGTTAAAGGTTTTTTTGAAGCTAAACGGTTGTTTTTTTTATTAATAAAAAAAACTCCGCCAACGATTATCAAAATAAAAAAAATTATTAATAATGGGTAAAATTTTTTTTTGAGCATTCTATTACTAAATTAGTAATAGTTTAATTAAAACAAATATATTTTTATTTGTCAAGGTTAACTTTTGTCTTGACAAAATAATATTAAAATATTATTATCATATTATATGACTAAATTTGTAAGAACAACAATTACTATTCCAGAACAAATCTATCGCCAATCTAAAATAAGAGCCTCTTTATTAAAGGAAAGCTTTAGTGCTTATGTAACAACTCATTTACAGCAAGGTTTGAAGGAAATGTCTCAACAAAAAACAAAAAAAAATACTTCTCCAAAAAAAATTTTAGGGGCTTTTTCTCTTGGTATTAACAAAATCCCTTCTCGTCAAAAAATTTATGAAAAAACAATTAGGAGAAAACTGGGGCGTTGATTCGAATATTATTATCTATGCTTTAGATAATAAATCAGTTTTTTTTAAAGAGGCCGAAATCTTCTTTAATTTTTTTCTAAAAAAACATCATATTAATTTATATATCGCCCATCAAAATATTTTAGAAATTGAAAAAGTGTTTATTGATTTTTATAAATTAAATAGAAAAAAAGTTGTTGAAACAATTTATAATCTTCTAGAAGCCTTTAACTTTAGTATCATTTCTCCATTACCAACAACTCTTTCTTACTATCATAAACTGATTCAAGGAAAAAGCTCAAAAATAGATCTCTTTGATTATTACTTAGCAGCAACTTATCTTGATAATAAAATTAATAATCTCTTTACCATAAATACTAAAGATTTTTCTAATATTAAAGAGTTAAATGTTTCCAATCCGTTTAAAAATTAAAAATATTAAAAAAATTTATGGATATAAATCCTCTCCCTTTTGAATCAGCTCCACATTGAGATTAAAAAAGATTATCAGGAAATTATTAATTCTTTAGATAGTCCTTCCTACCCTTTTTCTTTCAATGTCTTGGTTGTTTTCCTGACTATCTTCACTATATCACCAAATTAACATTGTTTTACCTCTAATTTTAAAACAAGAAAATTATCCTGACTTTCTTTCTTTATGAATCTTTCCCACAGTTGTCAGTTAAAAATTAATTTTTAGTGGTTATTTAAATCTTTATTGATAACCTGATAATAGTTTTCTATTATATAATTTCTCTATGAAACGATCGATTCCTAAAAAAGCCAGAAAAATCCGTTCTCTTTTTGGTTATTACTATAAAAAATTAGAAGATATCGATCGTAAGTGGAAAGAACAAAAAGAATTTGGGTCGATATTAATTCTATCTCTTGTTGAAGAAGTGGGTGAAATGGCGAGAGCTTATCTTGCTGCTCATGGAAAAAAACCAACCAATATTGCCGCGCAAAAAGATGAACATTATGATCAAGAGTTAGGTGATATTCTTGTGGCAATTTTACGTTTCGCTCGGATAAAAAATATTGATCTTCATAAAAGAATTATGTATTCGATAAACAAAATTAAAAGAAGACAAAAACAACCAAAAATTTAATCTATAAATTTAAGCGCCTATTTTAAACTCAACAATATCTCCATCCTCTACCACATAATCTTTACCAACAGTTAAAACCTTTCCTTTTTCTCTTGCTCCACTCCAACCGTTAGCTTCAACAAAATCTTTAAACTTAACAATATCGGCCTTGATAAATTTTTTTTCAAAGTCGCTATGGATCACTCCAGCAGCATAAACTGCTTTTGTTCCTTTTTTTATTGTCCAGGCTCTCACCTCTAGAGTTCCTGCAGTTAAAAAAGAAATTAATTCTAAAGTCTCATAAGATTTTTTTATTAACCGATTTAGACCTGTATCTTCTAATCCGTATTGAGAAAGATATTCTTTTTGTTCAGACAAAGAAAAACCTAAAACCTCATTTTCTAATTTAGCATTTAAAAAAAGCCAATTTTTCACTCCTAAAGAATTGATTTTTTCTATCGTCTTTTCTTTATCTATTAATTGTTTTTCGGATACATTAAAAACAAAAACTACTGGCTTTATCGTTAAAAGATTTAAGTCGCGGATCAACAACCGCTCTTCTTCAGTTTTAATTAACTCTCTAGCTAAAATACCTTTATTTAAACCATCTTTAAGTCTTTTAATTAATTCCCATTTTTGTAATTCTTCTTTTTTTGCGTTTAATTTTGGTTCTTTTTGTTTAGATAAAGTTTCTAAATCAGCTAAAATCAACTCTGAATTAATAATCTCAATGTCATTTTTTGGGTCAACTTGATTGTTAACATGAATTATATCTGAATCATCAAACAAACGAACAACATGGGCAATTGCCGCCACCTCTCTTATATGAGAAAGAAATTTATTGCCAAGACCTTCTCCTTTTGATGCGCCCTTAACTAAACCGGCAATATCATAAAATTCAACTACTGCCGGGACAATTCTTTCTGTTTTAACAATTTTTGCCAAAATCGGCAATCTTTCATCAGGGACTTCAACAATCCCCACATTTGGTTCAATCGTGCAAAAAGGATAATTGGCAACATCAGCGACCTGTTTTTTTAAAAGGGCATTAAAAAGAGTTGACTTACCAACATTAGGTAAACCAACAATACCAATTGAAAGTTTCATTGGGATATTATAGCAATTTTCTCAATTAATCTTTTTTTGAAAATCTTATTTTTAACTTTAAATTAATAAATCTTTTCTTTTCTTTTTCGTCTCCTCATAAGCTTTTTTAAGTCGCCATCTTTCTATTTCTTGATGGTTACCGGAAAGTAGAATAGAAGGCACCTTTAATCCTTGAAATTCCTCAGGTCTTGTATATTGAGGATATTCTAAAAGCTTAATTTTTTCTCTTCCTTTTTTCTTTAATTTTAATAACAACTCATCCTCACCAACAATTTTAAGCAACTGATCAACATCAACTTCAAAAAAACTCTCAATTTCTTTGGCGCCTTTTTTTTCTAAAACACCAGGTAAAAGACGAACTACTGAATCAGTGACTGCCGCTGCGACAATCTCTCCTCCTGTCATCACAAAATCACCAATCGATATTTCCTCATCAACAAAATTTAAGACCCTCTCATCAATCCCCTCGTAATGTCCAGCAACAATAATTAAGTGATCTAACTTCGCATAATCTTGAGCTTTTTTTTGATTGAAAACTTTTCCTTTTGGAGACGTTAAAATAACTTTTGAATTTTGAGTTGTATTTTTGACTTTTGAATTTTGACTTTTGACTTTTGTTAAAGCTTGATATATCGGTTCAATCCGAATAACCATCCCCACCCCTCCTCCATACGGATGATCATCAACCGTCCCTCGTTTATCAATCGCAAAATCCCGAAGATTAATCAATTCAATCTCAACTGCCCCTTTTTCCTTTGCCTTTCTTATCATGCTCTCATTAAAAAAACCTTCAAGCATTTTAGGAAAAAGAGTGATAATTGAGATTTTCATAAGGATATTTTACTTGAAAGATAGAGTAAAGATAAATTAAAAATTCAAAATTAATTAGGTCAATTTTTCCAAAGTTTCGCGTTCCACGTTCTATTTTTTTATTTTTTTGTTTAACGTTTGAAGTTTAATATCCAAAAGGATCTTTTCGGGGTTTGATGTTTGTTGTCCCGAAGGAATCCCTTCGGGATTAGACGTTATAAAACATGTGAGCCCGCCGAGACTCGTTCAACTTGCAGTTTTCGATACGAAGTGAGAATTACTGCAAGTTAATCCCGAGAACAAAGCAGTTCGGGAAACTCGGAACCAACAGCTTAAAAGCCCGCTCAAGACGAAGTCTCTGAGCGGGTCTGCCAGTTGAGCTATTATTAAAATAGTTTTCAAGCATATTTTTTATCACCTCATGTCCTCGTCATGAATTATAAAATTTTTCTTTTTCTAGAGCGTCTTTTCTGTTAAGAAAGGCTTCATAATATATAAGCTTGAGGGGTCGGCGATGCTTAGTTGAGGTATTTAAACCTAAATTATGATTTTTAATTCGTTCTTTAAGATTGGATGTCGAACCTATATATAATCTGCCATCTTTTAATGATTGAAGTATATAAACATAAAACATCTGTGAGCCCGCCGAGACTCGAACTCGGAACCAACAGCTTAAAAGGCTGCTGCTCTGCCAGTTGAGCTACGGGCCCAATTATCAATACTCTTAAATTTTATAATAACTCACTTCCTATCAGCTTAAAAGCCCGCTCAAGACGAAGTCTCTGAGCGGGTCTGCCAGTTGAGCTACGGGCCCAAGACTTCTTATCTTAATTTTATAATATTTTATTCCTTCCTATCAGCTT
>JBBILA010000049.1:0-4637 GCA_037445105.1 Candidatus Microgenomates bacterium | reverse complement strand
CAGGTATCCATTATTGGACAGCGTTCACGTCCGACATTTTTATAAAACCAAAGCCAAGCTTCAGGATTAATTGGTTCGCCAACAGAGCCTAAAATTTTAAGAGAAGATAGTTGATATTTTTTTAAAGATCTCTCACCGTATCGCATCAGCATCCGAATGGCAGTGGGAGCGGTATAAAAATGAGTAATTTGATATTGATCGATTAACTTCCACCAAATCTCAATATCTGGATAGTCGGGCGTTCCCTCATAGATAAAAGTCGTTGCTCCGTTTAATAAAGGACCATACAAAATATAACTATGACCAGTAATCCACCCAGCATCAGCTGTTGACCAAAAGATTTCTTTTGACTGAGGCATGTGAAGATTAAAGATATATTTCGCTGTTGCGTAGACGCCGACCATATAACCGCCATGACCATGGACAACCCCTTTTGGTTTGCCGGTTGTTCCTGAAGTATAAAGAATAAAGGAAGGTTCATTACTTTCCATGATGGTTGTTGGGCAAATCGTGTCTTGTTTTTTTATTTCTTCATCCCAAAAAAGATAAATTGATGAATCAGGTTTGAAAGTGGATGTTTGATTAAGAAAATCCCTTTTGACAACTAAGACATTTTTTACCGAGGAGATATCTTTAATCGCTTCTTTGACATTTTCAACTGGCGTTAATTTTTTTTCTTTATATGGGTACCAATCACAAGTAATCACGACTTTTGCCTGAGCATCTTCAATTCTTGTTTTTAAAGCTTCGGTGGAAAAACCGCTATAAACAACCGAATGAATGGCGCCAATCTTAACACATGCAAGCATCGCGATAAATTGTTCCGGAATTCTTGGTAGATAAATAGTCACTCGATCGCCTTTTCTTACTCCTAAAGTTTTTAAAAGATTAGCTACTCTTGAGATTTCTTCATTTAATTGTTTATAAGTAAATTTTCGTTCTTGACCATCTTGACCAATCCAGATTAAAGCTAATTTTTGAGCAACTGGTGTTTTTTGCCAGCGATCTAAGGCATTGTAAACCAAATTAGTTTCACCACCCAAAAACCAGCGAGCATAAGGATAACGCCATTCTAAAACTTTATTCCATCTTTTAAACCATAAAAGCTCTTCAGCAATTGACTCCCAAAAACCTTCAGGATAAGCAATAGAGTATTGATAAATTTTTTCATAATCAGTGATAAAAGAAGTCTCAACCCATTCTTTTTTCTGATAGATCATAAAATGATTATAATAAAATTAGTTTGTCATTTGTTAATTACTAGTTTGCCAGCCTCCGCAACCTACGCGGTTGCGAACGGCTTGTTGGGACAAGAAAAAAATCAATAAAAATGAAGATTTTATTGGATTCTCATAATTTTTATAATAATAAAACCGGCCTTTTTCGGTATTGGAAAAATTTATCTCAGGGTTTAAAAAAGTATAAAAATATTGAGATTATTGATTATGATGAAAAAATAAACAACGGCTTGTATCGGGTACTTTTTGGTTTTAATCAAGCAATAAAAAAATATCAACCTGATTTAATCCATGTTCAAAACTTTACTCCCATAAAAAAAACTCTTCCAATTGTTAATACCGTTCATGATCTTTGTTTTAAAAACAATCCTTTTTGGTTTTCTTTTAAAAGTAATCTTGCTTTTAAATTATTTTTTAAAAGATCGCTTAAGATTTCTGACCAAATTATTGCTGTTTCACAATTTACTAAAAATCAATTAATTCGATATTATTCTTTTTGTGAAAACAAAATTGATGTTGTTTATGAAGCAGCTGATCCGATATTTAAAGAAATTAAAAATAAAAATTTAATAAAAGAAAAACTTGAAAGACATTTTCAAATTAAAAATCCTTACTTTTTAGTGGTTGGCGATATTATTAAAAGAAAAAGAGTATTGGAAATAGTGGAAGTATTTAGAAAAATAAAATCAAAAATTAAAAATATCGAATTAATTTTAGTTGGACCAAACAAACTTCATCTAAAAGAAGAATCTAGAATAAAAATTTTAAATTTTGTTGATGATCAAAAATTAAATTATCTTTACAATGGAGCTTTGGCTCTAATTAATTTCTCAGCCTGCGAAGGATTTGGCTTGCCGCTTGTTGAGGCAATGCCAACAAAAACGCCAATTATTTGTAGTTCCATTTCTGTCTTCCGTGAAATTGCTAATAATTCAGCTTTGCTTGTTGATAATAAAAAAGATCTTTACCAAGCGATGTTAAAAATTTATCAGGACAAAAAGTTGTGGAAAAAATATTCATTATTAAGCTATCAAAGATCTAAATTTTTTTCTTGGGAAAAAACAATTTATAAGACTTTAAAAGTCTATAAAAAAGCTCTTCTAAGATCTTTAAAGAATAAAGAGGAAATAAACAAAAAAAGAAAACTAGATGAATAAAATATCTATCCCAGTTTAAAAAAAGATAAAAACTCATAATTATTTGAACAAGAAAAAAGGTGGTGATAAAAAACCAGAACTTTTTTCCTCTTTGAAATAAAAATAATATAAAACCTACAATAAATAAGATTTTAATAATCATTGAATATATTCTAGGTTTTTTTTCTATAAAATTTTCTATAAATTTATAACTAGAATAATGATTAGCAGCTTTTCCTAAAAAATTACGCCATATAGTTAACAGACGTTCTTTTTTTGTTTTTAATTTGTATTCTTTAAACTCTTCAGATTGTTGTAATCCAGTGATTTTTCTATGTTCGTATAAAAATAAAGTATTTTTAATAGGGTTTTTTATTAAAAAAGGATGATGAAGAATAAATAAATTTAAAAAAATAAAAGAGACTAATAAAAAATTTAATATTATTTTAAATAAATTCTCTCTTTTTTTATAAAGATATTTTTTTAAAAAATCAAATAAAAGAAGTAAATTGAAAATAATTATTAGCATCACACCGTTTATTTTTGTTGAATTAAGTAAAGCAACAGATATGGCAAAGAAAATTGCATATTTTATTGGATGATTTTTATTTTTAAAATAAAGTATTAAAAAAAGAAGACTGATATTAAATAAAAGGGTAAATAATCCATCTGAGTGAGCTTTTAAAGAAGCATCTATTATTAGATAATTATTTCCATAGAAAAAAGATGTTATTAATGATATTAACAAAGAGTTAGTTAAAAAATAAGTTAAAAAATAAACAATCACAATATTTATTGACAAAATATAAATATTAATTTTTCTTGCCTTAAGAAGTAAATCAATTGTTTTTTCTATTTTTGGACCAATTTTTTTTCTTAATGAGGTTGTTGTAACATGAAAATCTGGATTATATACTTTGCTCCAATCAACAAAATTTTTATTATTATTTTTATATTGTTGATATTGTGGATAATTATCTAGTTCTTCTTCGTAAAAATTATGATCAATCAAAAATTGAATAAATTCTTTATATTTTTTCTCTTTTTTTAATTTTAAATAATAAGGATAAAGAACTGCTCCATACATATATTCTGCTAATTTTGGTTGATCATAACTAAAATAGCTTAGCCATAAAGAATTATTAAAATCTTTCTTTAAAAGAAGTTCAAAGAAATAGCTTCTACCTATCCAAAAATCTTCATCCCAATAAGTAATAGGAATGTCTTTGTATATAGAAGAATAAAAAGAAAACGCAAGAAAAAAGATAAAAATTGGTATAAAAATAAATATTAGCAAAGATTTTTTATTTATTTTAGACATTGTTTTTTAATAATTTTTGTTTTAAAACTAAAAAAACAAAAATTATTCCATCAACTAAATATCTTTTCCACAATCTTTTTGGCTCTTGAATTAATCTAAAAAGCCATTCTAAGCCAAAATCGCCTAGCCATTTTGGCGCTTGTTTTTTAGCACCTGATAAAAAATCAAAAGCTGCGCCAACACAAACTATTGGTTTTTCTTTTTTTATCTTTAAAGCTAATATATGTTGGTTTGGGCTGCCGATGCCGATAAAAATAATATCAATATTATTTAACTTTTGATTAATTTCATCCAAAGTTTTTTTTGATATTTTTTGATAATTTAGATCATAAAAATAAAATTTTTTTAGTTTTGGAAAATATTTTTTTAAACTTTTAATAAATAAAGAGGAGTTGTTGCCGATAAAAAAAATTTTTAGCTTTTTTTCTTGCCCTTTTTTTAATAACTTATTCATCAGTTCTGGACCATAAATTCGATCTTTTAAATAAACTCCATAGAGCAATTTTAAAGAGATACGCACATATTGACTGTCTGGTACTAAAAAATCTATTTGATTTAAAATATTTTGATATTCTTTATCAAAATAAGCTTGAACAATCGGATGAGAAGCAATGGGAGCAACAATTAGTTTTTTCTTTTTAGTTTTCAATATTTTGTTAATTAATTTATCGTAATCAATGATGGTAATTTTTGTCTTTAGAACAACCACTTTTTTAAAATCATTCATTTTAAATTAAAATTTTTTTTAAATTTTTTTTAATATAAGCTATATTTTTATTTTTTATGTACCAACTAATAGTTTTTTTTAATCCTTGCTCAAAAGAATATTTAGGTTGCCAATTAAGAATTTTTTTAGCCAGGGAATTGTCAGCAACTCTATTTTTTGGACCAACAGGCATTTTTTTATTAAAGATAATTTTTTTTGGTTGAAAATCTGTGTAA
>JBBILA010000048.1:0-4786 GCA_037445105.1 Candidatus Microgenomates bacterium | reverse complement strand
TTAAAGTTAAAGACAAAAATAATAAAATAAAAAAAATTTTTGAGAATAAATCAAGAAATGTTTTTTTTGTTTCTATCTGATAGATTTTTTTAATAATTTTTTCTTCAATTTTTTTGTTTTTCATATTTTTTGATATTTTTTAATTTTGATTCTTGCTCTTCTTATTATAGATTTTATCGTATTTAAAGATTTTTTGAATTTTTTAGCAATTTCTTGATAAGAATAACCGTCACCAACCATCAATAAAATTTCTTTTTCGTAATCTTTTAACTTATCTAAAATTTGCTCATCAAAAAAATTTTCTTCACTTTTCTCAAAAATAATCTCCTCTTTTAAAGGAAAAAGTTTTTGATTTTTTCTATAAAAGATTTTTAACTCATTGGCAACAATTTGAAAAAGATAAGGTTTAATTGGTTTTTCTTCATCAAATCTGTCAATCGCTTTATAAAAAGCGATAAAAACATTTTGAACAATATCTTCAACATCATAGATATTTTTTATTTTTTTCTTTAAGTATTGATAAATTAAAAAAGAATATTTTTTAACAATTAATGAATAATAATCAATTTCGCCATTTTTAATTTTTTGAATTATCTCTTTTTCAGATAAATTCATAGTAAGATTATATCAATATCACGTCGGGGGTGAAAATCCGAGAAAAAAAATGATAAAATAAGTTTATGAAATTAGGAAAAGTCTTGCTTATCGGAAGACCAAATGTTGGTAAATCAACTTTTATTAATAATCTTATTGGTCAAAAAGTTGCCATCACTTCTCCTAAACCACAAACAACTCGCTTTCCTATTCTAGCTTTATATGAAGAAAAAAGAGGACAGATTATCTTTGTTGATACGCCGGGAATTTTTGCTAAAGCTGAAGATGAGCTTTCAAAAAAAATTAACAAAAATACTTTGGAGGCACTTAATCAAGAAGTTGATCTTGTTTTATATATGATTGATCCAACAAGAAAACGAGATTTTGAAGAAGGAAAAGTTCTTGGAATTGTTAGAAAATTAAAAAAACCAAAAATTCTTGTCATAAATAAAATTGACTCTAAAAAAAAATCTTATCTTCCTCAATATAAATTTTTAGAAGAAGAATTTAATGAAGTTTTTTATATATCAGCCTTAAATAAAACTCATTTTAAACCTTTAATAGATAAAATTTTTGAATATTTAAAAGAGGTTAATGAAAAAGAAAAATATCAAACTCCAATTTTTCCAGGATTAAATATTGATAGCAAAACTTTTATTAGCGAACTTATCAGAGAAAAAATTTTTTTAATGATGGGAGAAGAAATCCCCTACACAACAACTGTTATCGTTGATGAAATTATTGAAAGAAATAATAATTTAACCTATATTAAAGCAAGAATTTTAACAACAGATGATCGTTATAAAAAGATGTTAATTGGGGTTAAAGGAAAAAAAATTAAAGAAATCGGCTCTTATGCAAGAAAAGAAATCGCTTTAGCAACAAATAAAAAAATTTATCTTGATTTAACGGTGGAAACTGATCCTCATTGGATGACTGCTTATTTTTGATAGTTTTTTAATCTTTTCAAACATTCTTCTTTTCCTAAAATCTCCATTGATTCATTTAAAGGCGGTGAGATTTTTTTCCCAGTAATTGCTAATCGAAGCATCATAAATAAATCGCTATTTTTTACCCCAATTTTTTTAGCTAATTGAATCATTCTTTCTCCAATAACACCAGCTTTCCAATCAATTATTTTTTCTAATTCTTGATAAATTTCTTTTATATAAGAATTGTCCTTGTTAAAGGATAATTCTTGAGTATTTGGTTTCTCAAAAAAG
This sequence comes from Candidatus Microgenomates bacterium, assembly GCA_037445105.1. GTDB lineage: Bacteria > Patescibacteriota > Microgenomatia > UBA1406 > GWC2-37-13 > GWC2-37-13. The sequence goes on along the minus strand of JBBILA010000048.1, from coordinate 2,969 downwards.
AATTGACAGTATTCCCAATAATCAGATAATTTTTTAATTCTTTCTTTAATTAAAGGAATTGTTTTTTCAACTAAACTAGGATCTAAATGAATATTTTCTTTTTGATAGAATTCTAAAATCTTATTTTTTAATTTTATATCTTCAGTTTTTCTTATATAAACTCCATTTAGCCATTCAAGTTTTACCGGGTCAAAAATTGGTGCTGTTTTTTGAATATCTTTGATATGAAAAACTCTAATATATTCCTCAAGAGAAAATACATCTTTTTCCTCAGGATGACTCCAACCCATTAAAGCTAGATAATTAATTAAAGCTTCAGGAAAAATCCCTAATTTATCAAGATAATATGATGCCCAGACAGGATTTTTTCTTTTTGATAACTTTGATTTATCAGGATTTCTTAAAAGAGATATATGAGCAAAAAAAGGTAATTCCCAACCAAAAGCTTGATATAAAAGAATATGTTTTGGAGTTGACGGCAACCATTCTTCACCTCTTATCACGTGAGTGATCTTCATTAAATGATCATCGACTACTACTCCTAGATGATATGTTGGAAAACCATCTGATTTTAAAAGTACTTGATCATCGATATCTTTAGTATTAAATCTTACTTTTCCTCTTATTAAATCATCAACGATAATTTCTTGATTATCAGGGACTTTTAATCTAATAACATATTTTTCTCCTTTTTTGATTTTTTTAATTACCTCTTCTTGATTTTTAAGACATAATCTGTCATATTTGGGAATTTGTTTTTTTGCTTGTTGGTCTTTTCTCATCTGAAAAAGTCTTTCCGGGGTGCAAATACAATAATATCCATGACCTTTATCAACTAATTCTTGAGCATATTTTTGATAAATTGCTAGTCTTTCAGATTGACGATATGGACCATAAGGACCACCAACAAGAGGCGATTCATCAGGGATAAGACCAACTCGATTAAGACTTTTTAAAATTCTCTCTTCAGCTCCTTTGACTAAACGTTTTCTGTCTGTATCTTCAATTCTAACAATAAATTGACCATGATGTTTTTTTGCCCAAGCATAATTAATAAGAGCTGTAGCTATCGATCCAACATGTAAATCCTCGCCTGTTGGTGAAGGGGCAATTCTTGTTCTTATCATAAACTAATTATATAATATAAAAATGTTTAAATTTAGATTTTGTCCTAATTGTCAACAACCAATTAAATTAAATAATAATCTTATCAACTGTCTTAATTGTCGTTTTCATTTTTATTTAAATCAACCAGTAGCAGCAACAATCATTTTAGAAAATAAAAATCAGGAAATTCTTTTTACTAAAAGAAAGTTTCCGCCAAAAAAAGATTTTTGGGATTTACCCGGTGGTTTTATTGAAAAAAAAGAGACCGCTGAAGAAGCCATCAAAAGAGAGTTAAAAGAAGAACTAAATATCAAAATAAAAAAATTTAAATTTCTTGGTACATATATTGGTTTTTATCCCTATAAGGGGATAAATCATTATCCTCTCAATTTAATTTTTTATGGAAAAATCACCGATGATCAAATTAAAAATATCATTCCTGCTGATGATGTTTCTCAAATCAGGTTTTTTTCTAAAAAAGATATTCCCTGGAAAAAACTATCTTTTATTGATATTGAAAAAGGTCTAAAGGATTATTTGAAAATTAATCAATAACCTCAATCCTCCCGCGATACATCCCCATCCCGCAGGAAAAAAGAATTGATTTTTTTTCTTTTGGAGTGAATTCAAAAAAATTCTCTCCTGGTAATAAAGCTTTTCTTATCCCCAATTCAGGAACAACAAAATATCCCTGACAACCATAAACATTTTCTCCTTGAATCTTCCATCTAACAGGCACATCTTTTTTAACAACAAACTCATTTGGAGTATAACCTCGACCATCAACAACCATCTCAATCATCTGCCAGCCGTTTTTAATCCTAACATTTTTTAAATTTAAAGAAACTGGTGAAGAAAAAGCGATATTAACTCCAACCAATGCTAATGAATTATAAAAATAATAAATACCAACTAGAAAAACTAAAGCCGCCATTGCCTTATAAAAAAATGGTAAAAATCGATGACGGATAATTTTTTCAAATGAGGCAATAAGAAAAATGGCCGGTGTTGTCCCCAAAGCAAAAACTATCATTGCCAAAGAAGAAAGCCACGGATTCCCAAACGATAAGACATATACCTGAGTCGTCTGAGTAAAACCACAGGGAAGAAAATATGTTAAGAATCCAAGAAGAAACTCTGACTGTTGACGATTTTTAATAAAATAGTTTTCCAATCTTCTAAAAATGCCTCCGGTCTTATCATAGGGAAAAATTGCTGATAATCGAAAAATTCTTGCCATATCTAAACCTAAAAAAATCAAAAGTCCAGCGATAAAAAAACTAAAAAAAGTTGAGAGATAAAAATTATTCAAAAACTGCTTACCAATTAATCCCGCTAAAAAACCAAAAAATCCATAAGATAAAATTCTACCAATATTAAAGTAAATTGCCTTTGTAAAATTATCTTTATTCTCTTCTAAAGTGGATAAAAAGAGAGCTCCACTAGTTGCCATACAGGTTGAAAAAGAAGCGATGATCCCTAAGAAAAAAATCGATAATAACTGAAAATTGCCGTTAAGTTTAAAATTATTAAAAAAACTTAAATCTCTAACCATAAGATAAATCAATATCCAAGAAACTAAAAAAACAAAAAATAAACTTATCCGATCAAAAAAGGACTCTTTTTTTTCTTCTTCTTTTTCGCTTTTGATTAAATATCCAAATGGTTTTAATTTTTTATTAAGTTTTTCTTTGTCTAAATAACCTTTAAACAATACTTCTGCTGTTTGATTTTTATAATTCGATTTCACGGAAACAATATTTTTCTCTTCTTTTAATTTGTCTTCAACTAAGATATTGCATGAAGGGCAATGCATCCCCGATATTTTTAAAGTTGTTTTTTTTGTTTTCATTTAATTTTAA
>JBBILA010000047.1:0-5035 GCA_037445105.1 Candidatus Microgenomates bacterium | reverse complement strand
TTTTTTTAAAAGATAAAGATGACCAAAATGAAAAGGTTGAAATCGACCAATAATAAGACCGGTTTTATAATTCATAAGGTAATTATAAGTGATAAAATCAATTTTTAATTTTTAATTTTTAATTTTGAATTTTGAATTTTTAATTTTGAATTTTGAATTTTTAATTTTTAATTTATATAATACGTTTATGAAAAAAATAAAAAATCACCTTTTTATCAATCCAAAAAAAGAAACAAAAAAAATCATTAATTTTTTAAAAAAAGTCCAAAAACAAACTGGAATTAAAAAGGTAGTTTTAGGGCTTTCCGGAGGAATTGACTCAACAACCACTCTTTTTCTTTTGAAAAAAGCCTACAAAAAAGAAAATATTTTTGTTTTATATCTTCCTTATAATTTATCATTTTTCAAAGATAAAAATTTTGAAGAAATAAAAAAAATTATTAATTTAACAAAAATCCCTCAAGAAAATCTTTTCGTTGTCAAACTTAAAAACTCTGCTGATAAAATCATCGATGAAATGAAGGTCTTAGGCAAAAAAGGTCTTGATAGACTCATCTGTGAAATCAAAGAATGCTTTACCTGTCCTAATACTGATTATTTAAATAAGGTAAGAGTAGGCAATATGCTTGCTCGTTTAAGAATGATTTTCCTTTTTGATACAGCAAAAAAAATCAACGCTTTAGTCTGTGGTACTGAAAATAAATCAGAAAAATTTCTTGGTTATTTTACTCGCTTTGGCGATCAAGCATCAGATATCGAACCAATCACCCATCTTTATAAAACTCAAATTTATCAATTAGCAAAATTTTTAAGGGTGCCAAAAGAAATCATTGAAAAAAAACCATCTGCTAATCTATGGGAAGGACAAACTGATGAGGATGAATTAGGATTTAGCTACCAAGAAGCCGATATTGTCTTAAGTCTTTATTTTGATAAAAAAATTTCAACAACAAAAATTATCAAAATGGGTTATAAAAACGCGAAAAAAATTATCTCTCATTGTAAAAAAAACAGTTTTAAAGAGAAAACGCCTTATAAAATAGTTTCTGATAAAACAAAAAGAATATAAGCTAAAAGAAGAACTTTACCCTCTTTAGAAGAGATTTCTTTTTTTGATTTTGAAAAAAGATAAAAAATACTTAAAGAAAAAATTGTAATCAATAAAGTTTTCAAAGAATAACTGCTGATATTAACTCTTGCTCCATTAAGCAAAGTAAAAACCCCAAAAAACAAAGTATTAGCTGATGCTGAGCCTAAATAATCACCTAAAGCAATTTCTTTTTTTCTTAACAAAATTGATCTGATTGCTAATGTTATCTCAGGAATATTTGTTCCTAAAGACAAAAAGATAATGCTAATCATAAAAGAGGACACCTGAAAATAATTTGCTAGAGAAACTGTTGTTAAAACAATATAGCGACTGGCTAAAAACAAAATAAAAGCAGCAATAAATAAACTTAGATAATCTTCAATAATATGTTTTTCTTTAAAAACCTTTCCCTCTTTAACAACCTCCATAAATCCTTTTTTCTTTTCAATAAAATAAAAAAGAATAAGATAGATGATAATTAAAAAAACCCCCTCAGTTCTAGTCAAAACGTTATCAGCAATAAGAAAAATTGGTGAGGCAACAACAAGCAAAGCAAAAATCATATCATTATCAGATAAATTATGAAGCATCTTCACTCCTCTACCAAAAATCGCCATTAAAGGAATGATAAAAATAAAAAGAACAAGAGATGCTCCAATAAGATTACCAACAAAAACGTCAGGAGTTTTATTAATAATTGAGTTTATCCCAATTGCAAACTCAGGAATTGAAGTCAAAATCCCTAAAATAAAAAAAGACAAAGCAAAAGAAGAAATTTTTAATCTTTTGGCAAATCTTTCAACAGAATCAATGATAATCCCTGATGAATACCAAACAACAAAAAAAGAAAGGATATAAAAAATAATCTGAAAAATAATCATAAATCTATGATAACAAAAATTTTATAAAAAAAACGGACTAGAAATTATCTTCCTAGCCCGTTTTTTATTTATTTTTATTTTTATTGTTGAGGTTGTTCTTCTCTTGCTCTTCTTTGAAATCTTGAACGATTGTTTTGACCTCGAAAACGATTTTCTCTTGGAGGTCTGGCTTCGGAAACAACCATTTTTCTTCCTTTAAAATCTTGACCGTTCATTGTTTCAACAGCTTGTTTTGCTTGATCTTCAGTCTCCATCTCAACAAAACCAAAACCTTTTGATCTACCAGTATCTCGATATCTTATTACTGAGGCAGAAACAACATTGCCAACCGTTGAAAAATGAGTTTTCAAATCTTCATCTGTTACCTCATATAAAAGATTACCAACGTAAAGTTTTTTATTCATCTTTTATCACCACCTTTCAAAAGAAAAACTAAATTATAGGCAAGAAAAAAAATCCTTTTAATAAAAAAGAAGAATAAAATAAGAAGTAAAAAATAAAAAAAACTAACCTTCACAAAATAAAAAAAATTCTCCCAAATAACGCGAAAACCTCCCGCGATACTTGAAAAAACAAATAACTAATTAAATTATAACACTTATAATTTTAAATGCAATACAAATTTTTTTACCTTGTCACCTGAAAGCTTTTTACTTTTTCAAGAAGAATTTTGGCATGTTGATTTTCTTGAAAATGACGACGGACTGGATCAAGAAGTTGATTGATTAACTTAACTAGAGTGACTTTTAGATCCATTGGGTGAATCTCTTTATTAGCAAATTTTTGTTCTAGATCTTGATACGAATTCAAAACAACATTACCGCCATATTTTTCTGGTCGCTCAACCATCACTTTTTTTATCCCTAATCGATCTAAAGCATTAAAAATAAGATAACGATAATACTCTAAAATCGGATTAAACTCGACTACTCCCTCAGGACAATAGGCTTTCATAATCTTTCTTTCTACTTCTTCTTGAGTATCAGTCATAAAAATTGCTGATTCTGGTTTAGATTTTGACATTTTTAAATCAATAGTAGCTTTTAATTTATCAGTTTTATCAACTTGTTTTTGTTGAAGACCCAATAACATATGATGAGAGACAATCACTGGCTTCCAAAATCCCAATCCCGGTCCAATCTCCCGGGCTAACATATTAACTTTCCGCTGATCCATGCCAAGCTGACAAATTTTTGCTCCAAGATAAAAAATATCAGCTGCTTGCATGCAGGAATAAATAATCATTGCGCCGGTTAATTTATCCAAAGACTCCTCTCTTCCCATAATCTCAGCTGTTCTTATAAATCGACGAAGAGCATTGGAACGACCAATTTTAATAACAAGCTGCCAATAATCTGGATCTTTAACCAAATCAGACGCCCAAACAAACTCGACTTTTGATAAATCCATTCCGCTTGCCTTCCATATCTCAATAAAATATCGACCAACAGTTTGAATTTTTTCTAAATCACCACCCATTTTATTATTAGCCATCGCGTGCCAATCGGCAACAAGCATTTTAAATTTAACTCCAGTTTGAGTAATTTTATTAACATTTATAGCTCGAAGAATCCCTTGAGCTAAATGCATCTGGCCTGAAGGCTCAAAACCATCATAAGCGATAATTTCTTTTTCATTTTTTAAAAGAGAGATTAACTCTTCATCAGTAATAATTTCTTCGCCAACCTCTCTAATTAATTTTATTTTTTCTTCAAAAGTCATAATGATATTATACAAAAATAGTATTAAGTAGAAAGTAGAAAGTATTAATTATTTTAGTATTGTCCCAACAAGCCGTCCGCAACCGCGTAGGTTGCGGAGGCAAATAGGTTGTCAAAAATATTTTGAGTTTATACAATATCAATATCTTTATGAAATTTGAATTTTTATTTTTATTATCATTATTTTTAGCAAAAATTCCCAATTTTTATCTTTTACCATTTTTAAAATCAAGTTTTCTGACTTCTCAAGCTTTATCGCGAATAATTATAATTTTATTATTTTTCTATCTTTTAATTTTTAAAAAAAATCTCTTTGAAAAAATCTTTAAAAAAAATCCTTTGATATCAATTATTATTGGTTTATTTTTTCTTAGTTGTAGTTTAAGCATTATCAATGCTTTAAATTTGGAAAGTTTTTTTTCTCGTTTTAAAGATATCGCTATCTCTTTTTTGGGTTTTTTTGTTTTTTCTTATTTTCAAAAAAAAGATAAAAAAATTATTAAAGTCTTCAAAATTGCCTTGATTGTTAATTTTTTATATCAATTACTTTTTGTTTTTTCTTTGGAAAATTTTTTAAAAGAGATAATTTATCAAAAACATTTTGATTTAGTCTTGGCAAAACTAACCAATAATCAGCTTTATCTTGATACTTACGATGAAATCATTATTCCTTTTTTAATAAAAGATCTTTCTTTTTTAAATTTTATTTTTTTGTTTTTAATTTTATTTTTTGCCTTTTTGTCAAATATCAGATCTAGAATTCTTATGGCAATATTTGCCTTATTTTTTTCTTTAAGTTTTTTTAAAAAAAAATCTCTCCAAAAAATCAGCATGATTTTTTCTTTGATTTTTATCACCGGTTATCTCGCTAATTTGTTAATCTCTTCAGCTATTGGTTATTCTTTTGTTGACAGATTTCTAATTGAGGATAAATCAAGAGACCAGATGCCTCTTGAAGCAAGAAAACAACAAATTAATCTGAGTTTTGAGATGGCAAAAGGAAATCTTTTTGGTATTGGTTTAGGGAATTATTTTGATAATCTCTCATCTTTAGAAAAAAATCAATTTATCTTTACAAAAAAAGAAAAACAAAGACTAAGTTTTGGAGCGATGGAGTTTGTTCATAATATTTTTGGTAGTTTTTTAGCTGAAACTGGCTTTTTGGGATTTTTAAGCTTATTGATATTAATAATTTTGTTTTTAAAAAAAGATTTTTACGATTTTAAAGATGAAAAAAAAAGACCATGGATTATCGGTTTTTGGACACTTTTTTTATACGGTTTTTTTAATCCACCAATTCCTTTTAGTTATCAAATTTTATTTTGGGGCTTAAGAGGGATACT
>JBBILA010000046.1:0-5535 GCA_037445105.1 Candidatus Microgenomates bacterium | reverse complement strand
TCCCTGATGTTAGATAGGGATTCATCGGTGAATTGTCATTGTTTCCAACCCAGACTGCCACTAAAAAATTTGGTGTATAACCGATTGTCCAGTTATCTCTTTTATCATCAGTGGTTCCGGTTTTGACGGCGACTTTATAACCAGGAATCTCTAAAGCTGATCCTCTGCCAAAAGCCCAGGTGCGAGCATTATTATCAGATAAAATATCAGAGATAATATAAGCCACTCCCGAATCAATTTTTTTTTCTTTAAAAAAATTGTTTTTTTTAATGGTATTATCAAAACTGTCTTCTATTTCTAAATAATAATTTAAAGGCGCTCTATAACCAAGATTAGCTAAAACTCCAAAAGCCTCAGCCATCTCGGTCATTTTTACCTCGCCTCCGCCTAAAGTCAAAGATAAACCATATCTTGATTTATTTTCCCAACTATTAATCCCTAATTTTCTTGCATAGTCAATAAATTTTTCTACTCCTAAAACATTTAAAACCTTAACAGCAGGGATATTATAAGAATTAGCTAAAGCATAGCGAAGAGGTATCTTCCCATGAAATCTACCATCATAATTAACAGGCCGATAAGGTTGGCTTCCCGGAATATTAAAAACCACTGGCGAGTCATCAATGATTGTTGCTGCAGTATATCCTTCCTGCAAAGCTAAAGAGTACATAATCGGCTTAATTGATGATCCTGGCTGTCTTAAAGCAGTTGTTACATTATAAGCTCCCCATGGTTTTTCAAAATAGTCAACCGAACCAACCATCGCTAAAATCTCTCCGGTTGACGGCTTGGTGACCAAAATAGCCCCATTATTAATATTTAAATATCTATTTTTTTCAATTTCTTCTTTTAAAATTTTCTCAGCTTCTTTTTGAATATCTAAATCCAAAGTAGTAATCACCTTTAATCCGCCTTCTTCGACCTTTTTTACTCCGTATATTTCCTCAAGTTGGCTTTTGACATAAAAAACAAAATGAGGAGCCTGAATATTAGTTCTTGGCGGAAGAATCTCCAGCTTTTCTTGTTGAGCTTTAGTTTTTGTCTCTTTATCAATATATCCTTGTTTTTCCATTGCCTCTAAAACCTCATTTTTCCTTTTTATAGCTGCTTGAGGGTTCAAATAAGGAGAATAAATTGATGGTGCTTGAGGAAGACCTGCCAAAAACGCCGCCTCAACCAAGTTTAAGTCTTTAGCGCTTTTTCCAAAATAAGTCTTAGCAGCTTCTTCAACTCCGTAAGCTGACCCACCATAAGAGACTTGATTTAAATACATCTCCAGTATCTGATTTTTTGTATAAAGTCTTTCAGTCCATAAAGCTAAAATGATCTCTTTGATTTTCCTTATTAAAGTCCGCTCTGGTGTTAAAAGAGAGGTTTTAACAAGCTGTTGAGTGATCGTTGATCCGCCTTGAAAACTATTATGAAAAATATTTTCCTTTAAAGCTCTTAAAATACCACCAAAAAAATCAACTCCGTTATGTTTGAAAAAATCTTTATCTTCAATTGCGATTGTTGCTTGAATTAAATAAACCGGCATATCTTTTAAAGATATCTCGGTTCTATTTTGATCCCTGTAAATTTCATAAAGAAGTCTTTTATTTCTATCATAAATATGAGTAGATAAAGAATAGTTAACTCTGCCGATATTTTTTGGTGATGGTAAAGATAAAACAAATAGATAGCTTTGATAAATAAAAAAAATTATTAAACCTGTTAATAAACCAATTAAAAAATACTTGATTTTAATTGTTTTTTCTTGAGAAATAAAAAAATAAGAAAAATTAATCTTTTTTCTTAAATCAAAAATGATTTTTTTAAAAAAATAGACTAAAGAAAAAAATTTTTTAAAAAGATAAAAAAGAAAATTTTTTATTAAAATTAAAAGATTTAAAATAATAAGAAGAAGTTTTTTTATTAAAAGTAAAGTTATATCGCCAATAAAAATAAAAAAGGAAGAAAAATAATATAAAAATTTAAAAAATAATCTAAAAAAATTTTTTAGCCTCAAAATCATTAAATGATTATATCAAATATTATAGGCTAAATCAATTTCAATTTTGCTTTAACCACCAATCTTTTTAAATAAGTCCCTGGAGGAACACAGGTGATAAGCGTCAAATAAGAACCATCTTTTTGTTGATTTAATACCCAAACCTCATCAGGATTAACCACAAACATATCATAAACCTGATACTGATAAGTCACTTCATTAATCCTTACTTCAATCAGATCTCCTTTCTCCAAAGACGGCAGATAGGTAAAAATAGTCTTGTAATCTTTTTTATTATAAAGTTGAGGAAGAGTCGAGTGACCAAAGATAACGCTATTACCATATTGGCCTGGTAAAGTCTGAGGTTGATAATGGACTAAGCTTTTTGATAAATCTTCGCCACCAACGACCACCCGAGCGTCTTTAATATCAAGTTTAGGAATCGATAAAAAATACTCTTTAACATCAAAAACATAACTTGTTCTTTTATTACTGATTGAAGGAAACCAAATATTTGCATTAGTATAATCTCTTAAATTATTAGAAAAGATGTTAAAAGAACCAAGAACGCTGCCTGCCTGATTTAAAGATAAAGGAGACTCTATCTCTGGTAATGGCGATTTAATACTTTTTTTAATAAAAAATCGTGAATATATCTCAAAGGATAAAATTGGATACAAAGACCAAAAAAGAAACAAAGAACCAATAATTAAAAATAAATAAGACAAATAATTAATTGTTTTTTTCGGTAACGAATTGTTTTTTTTGATATAGGAATATTTTTTTATCATTCTAGTCCAGAGATTTTTATTTTAATATTTTTATCAAAAAAAGGGAAAAAATTTTTAAAAATGAAAATTGGCTGATGATGAATCAAATCAAAACCCTCAGCATAATAATTATTTTTTAAAATTAATTTAATTTTATTAATTGTTCTCCCTTTTAGGTGTTTTTTTAAATCCTTAATATCTACTGATAATAATCCTTTAGCTTGAATATCAAGATTAATTTTTAACTTATCTTCTTGTTTTTCAACTTTTTTAATTTGGTAACTAATATTTTCTTCTGATAAAGAAAAATTTTTTTTCAGATCTTTTTTTAGAGAATCTATTATTTTGCTTTTTAGATCATTTTTATCATAAAAATAAAAAATCATTGAAACTTTGCCTTCAAAAGCTAAGGAACTCCCCTCCTCGCCGACTTCTTTTGAAAATTTGCTGGTAATAATTTTTCCTTGAGTAAAACTTTTTATCAAAGAAAAACGACTATCTAATTTAGGAGGAAAAATCTCCTTTTCTGCTTTATCTAAAACCTTTTTTTCTAAAGTCTCAAAATCATTTCTAGAAACAACTCTGATTGTTTTTTTTGTTCCTCCTGTTAAAGCTTCGTTGTTAATACCAAAATATAAATTGGTTGATAAATCACCTATTTTAAATTTTGATCCTTTAGGTAAATTTCCCTCTGGGCCTATCTCTTGAGCAGTAATTGAGACATTAGCTTTTCCTGGAAGTTTGGCTGAACCATCAGCGGTAATTGTTGATGAAGCCACCTTAACATCGCTGTCCAAAACAAATTTTATCCCTGAGGATTCAACGATCTCTCCTTTAGAAAAATTTTTTTCTTTATCATCAAAATTGTGAAGGGTGATTATTCCTCTTGCTTTCTCACCAACTTCTTTTTTTCCAGTAGTTGAAAGACTGTCTTTTAAAACTGCTTCTGAAGAAGCAATCTGATAATCTATCAAAAACTCTTGTTGTTTTTTAATTTTTTGTGTAGGAAGATAAATTGTTAAATCAACTTGATGAAAAAAATATTCATTAATAAAAAATCCTAAAAAAATAAATAGGAAACCAATAATAAAAAAATTTTTTTCTCCTATTTTTGGAAAAATAATTTTTGGTAAATTAAATCCGGAAAAAAAATTAAAATTAATTTTAAAAATATTTTTTCTTTTCAGGGATTTTTGATTATCTTCAATATTTTTATTTTCCTCTTTAGCAATATCCTGACCGATAAAAAAGCCAAAAGAATTTTGATTGTCTTTTTGATTTTTTTGATAAAGATTTTTATCTTGATAATAATTTTCCACAGAAATAAAGTTTATATTTTTTGCAAAAACATCGATTAAAAGATCAAAAAGTTTTTCCTTACTAATAATTTCCACCTTTGGTTGCTGAATAAAATATTCTTCTTTCCATTTATAATTGATAATCTTTTCTCTGATATCTTCTAAGTTTTCGGAATTATAAATAATAATTCTTCCTGGTAAAAAATTTTTTTTATCGGCAAAATCTAAAGAAGAAAAACAAAATTCAATATCCTCAATAATATTTTCTGTCCGGGCAATAGTTTTTTTTAAAATATTTTTTCCATTTTTAAAGATGATAACCGTTAATTGCTTTAAATCTATCTCTAAAATCAGAGAATTTAAAAAAATTCCTTGATTTTTTTCTAAATAAAAAGAAACTGCCTCATAACATTCAATATATCCCAAAGGCTTAAGATTTAAAATTTTAAGAATATCTTTAATTTTATTAAGATAAGGTTTTTTAATTTGATTAAGATTCTCATCAATTAAATGAGAGTAAAGAAAAAAAATTGTTTTTGAAACTTCAATCTCCGGATATTTTTTTTCTAATTGATAAAGTTTTTCATCAATATCATCAACTAAATTTTCCCAACCATTGGTATAAAAAAATTCAATCGAATCTTTTAAAAAGACACCTTGAGGATTTTTTTCAATTAAAAAGACGGTTCCTGCGGTTTCTTTTAAAAAGAGACCATAAAAATAATCACCATTTTTTATTTTTTTGCTTAAAAAAGAAAATATCATAGGATGTTGTATTTTGATAAAACTTGTTTTATCCCTTGACTAGCAACTCTTAAAGCCTCACTATAACTGACTCCTTGAGCAGCACTATTGATAGCATTTTCTAAATATTGAACTATCTCATCATTTAAACCATTATCATAGGTTCTTGAAATCAATGGCAAAGAAACAAAATAATCAGCTTGTTTAATCACTGCTCCAAGATACTCATTTTGAACTAAAAGCTGACCTAAATCAACCCGAGAATAAGGTTCACCAAAAAGTCTAAATTTTGATTGAATTTCATAAAGTTTAGTCATTGTTTCTTTTTCTGTCAAATATTTTAAAAATTTCCACGCTTCTATTTGATTTTTGCTGTACTTTGATACTCCTTCAACCCAATAACTTGCCAAAGATACCGGTGATGAACCGGGCAGAAAAGGAACCGGAACAACTTTAATCTTTAACTCTGGGTTAGCTGATTTGATAGATAAGATCTCCCAAGAAGGAACAATAATCATCGCTACTTTTTCTTGGATAAAAGCAGTGATAGAATTAGGCATTAGTTCATTCCAATAATTACTTTGTGGTTCAGCTAATCTTCTATAAGCCTCTAAGGCGCCAGCAGCCTCTATCTGATCTATTTTATCCAGACCACTAACTCCATTTTGAACAAGCAAAAGACCAAAAATATCAGAAAAATGTTCTACATTATTTGTTGTTCCAATAGCAATCC
>JBBILA010000045.1:0-5900 GCA_037445105.1 Candidatus Microgenomates bacterium | reverse complement strand
TTTAGTTGTTACTAAAATTGGGATACCTAAATAATTTTTTAACTCGGGTTTTGTTTTAATACTTCTTTTAGAAATCTCAACTTTAATTTTTCTTTTATTTTTTTCGTAGCTTAAAAGAAAAAAAAGAGTATATCGTTTTTCTGTGGCATCAATTAAATGACCAAAGTGATTGAGAATTTTTTTAAGTTCGGTAAAGACCTCGTTTTTTTTATTTTCATCTAATAAATCAAAGTCAAGATCAACAGATAATCGAGGAAGTTCATACAATAAAAATGCCGCTGTTCCACCTTTAAACAATAATCGATTCCTTAAAACTGGACTACTATAAATTTCCTTTAAAATTTTAACAAGGATTCGTTTATGTTTTTCTTTATCAAACATTTTCTTTTTTGAAAAATTGATAATATTCTTTTACTCTTTTTTCTAAAACTTTACTTTTGTAAATTCCCATTAATTGGAAAATTTTTTCCCAATTAAGAATTTTAAGATTATCAAAATGGTAATTTTTATACAGAAAAATCGCATCTAAAAAGGCTCTTTCTTTTAAAGCAATAAAATATCCATTTGATTCTTCAATTCCCCCTTTATTTAAAAGAATTTCATTTTTAATTTTTCGGTATTGAATTTGGTAATTTAAAACATTGACTTTTCTTGTGAGATAAGAAATAACAAAAATTGTCTGATAGTTTTGAAAAATTATTCCTTCTTTTTGCAAAACCGTTTCCAAACTAATATATGAGGGGGTATAAATTTTATTGGCTAATTCTAAAGGTTCGAATTTAATTTTCGAATAAACCCCCTTTTTTAAACGCAATAATTTTTTTTTGCTTACCGCATAAGAAAGACGATCTTTTAAAGATTGATAGGAAATTTTTGGAAAAAGAAGAGAGATTTCTTTTAAAGTAAAAACTGTTTGAGATTTTTGATAAAGCTGAAGAACAAAATCTTTATTCATAATTATCGACTGTAAGTAGAAAAAATTTCTACTTATAGTTCCATTTTAAATAGGTGGAAAATTTTTGTCAAGGCCAACCGATTCAACCTCTCACTTCTACTACCTCTTAAAAAAACATATTTTTTTAATATAATCCTTCTATTATGCATCGCAAATCCATTTGTAAGAAGCTGGGAGAAAATATTCTAAGACTTCGAAAAACTAATAAACTTTCCCAATATCAATTAGCCGAATCAGCGAGAATCAATCGGGCTTATTTAAGTTTGATAGAAATTGGTCAAGGTAACCCAACAGTTTGGTATGTCTGGAAAATCTCTCGAGCTTTAAGAGTAAGCATTGTTGAGTTATTTGATGGAATTTGAAGAAAACATGAGACTTAGAACATAGAACCCCGAAGGAGTTTTGTTGGGGCAACTTTAAAGTATAACGTGTAACGTGTAACGTATAACGTATAACGTGGAACTCCAAAGGGATTTCTTTGGAGGTTAGAACAGATTAGTATTAAGTAGAAAGTAGACAGTATTTAGTATTAAGTATTAAGTAGAAAGTATTAAGAATAATTAACCTAATTGACCTAATTATTAATTAATGACCAATGACCAATAAACCAATAATCAAATTTTAAATTTAAATGGACCAACTCGCTAACTAGCAACTAGTTAACTGATTTAACTGATTTAACTAATCTTTCAGCTGATAAATTAATCTTTTAGCTTCTAAACTATTTGATATAATATTAAGATGGAAATTGTTAAATTTTTATTTGATTTTGTTCTTCATATCGACACTCATCTTAATCAGATCATCCAAACTTATGGCAGTTTAACCTATGCTATTTTGTTTTTGATTATTTTTTTAGAGACAGGATTAGTTTTTACTCCGTTTTTACCGGGAGATTCTCTTTTATTTGCTGCTGGTACTTTTGCTGCTTTAGGATCTTTAAATGTTTTTTTTCTTTGGATAATCTTATTTATTGCTGCTTTTTTTGGTGATACAGTTAACTATTGGATTGGCCACTTTTTTGGTGGACGGATCATTGCTGACCGGCGGATTCCTTTGGATGAAAAACATCTTCAAAAGACAAAAGAGTTTTTTGATCGTTATGGGGGCAAGACAATTATTTTAGCCCGATTTGTTCCTTTTGTGAGGACTTTTGCGCCATTTGTTGCCGGTGTTTCAAAAATGAGTTATCAAAAATTTATCTTTTTTAATATTATTGGTGGTGTTTTATGGGTGACGATTGGGATTTTTGCGGGATATTTTTTTGGTAATATTGAAGTGGTAAAAAATAATTTTTCTTTAGTGATTATCGCTGTTGTTCTTATTTCTTTACTGCCAATTTTTATTGAAGTAATAAAAAATCAAGTTAATAAAAAATCACATTGATTATTTTGAATTTTGAATTTTTAATTTTTAATTTTGAATTTTTAATTTTTAATTTAATTTCATTCATATCTTATTGCTTCAATTGGTGAAAGTTTAGCGGCTTTTCGAGCGGGAAAAACACCAAAAAATATCCCTATAGCTGATGAAACAACTAATGCTAAGATTACTGAAAAAATATCAATTTCTGCTGGAAAAAATTTTTTAATAATTAGAACAACCAGGTAAGAAAAAGAGATTGCAATAATGCCCCCAATCAATGATAAAATAACCGACTCGGTTAGAAACTGGTAAAGGATGTTTTTTTCTAAAGCGCCAATGGCTCTTCTTATACCTATCTCTTTTGTTCTTTCAGTGACTGAGACATACATAATATTCATAATTCCAATTCCGCCAACAAGAAGAGAGATCGCTCCAATTCCTACCAAAACCATATTTAAAACGGCAAAAATCGATTGAATTGTTGATAAAATCTCTTTTGAGTCAGCAACACTAAAATCATCTTTTTTATAGCGTTTTAACATAATTCTCTCTATTTCATTTTTTAGATCAGAGACAGCTTCTTCATTTTTCGCTTTTAAAAGAAAAGTATTAAAATCTTTTTTTCCGGTGATATTAAATAAAGTTTTATAAGGAACATAAACAAAAGTATCAAGATTTGGACCGCCAAAACCACCTCCGCCTTTTGATTCTAAAACACCAATTATTCTGAATGTCTGCTCCTCAATCCTAATAGTTTTTCCAAGAGCGTCTTCTTCTTTACCGTAAAGTTTTTTAGCAATTTCCGGGCCAATCACAGCAATTTTTTTAATTTTTGAAACATCAGATTTTTTAAAAACCTGACCATATTGAGGATTTAAATTTCTTGCTTCAAAAATCTCGTTGGTTGTTCCATATAGAGATCCCAGTTCTTCTTTTCCTTCGGCTTTAAAAATACCTGATTTTTGAAAAATCGGAACAACTAAAAGAGAGTTTTTAGCTTTTTTTAAGGATAGATAATCTTTTTCATCAAAGGTCATTGTTGATCTTAAGGCAGAAAATCCTCCGCTTCGATTAAATATTTGACCGGGTAAAACAAAAACCAAGTTAGTTCCTAAATTATTAAACTGATTAGCGATATAATTTTTTAATCCTAAACCAAAAGCTAAAAGTAAGACTACTGAAGAGATACCGATGATGATCCCTAAAGTTGTTAGGAAAGATCTAAGTTTATTTTTCATTAAATCAGAGATTGATGATTTTAAAATAAAAAGAAAATAGTTTTTCATATAATCTCTCCGTCTTTAATATTGATAATTCTTTTTGTTTTTTGAGCAATTTTTGGATCATGAGTGACAATAATAATAGTTTTTTTCTCCTCTTGATTTAATTTTTTTAAAAGCTCAAGAATAATCTCGCCATTTTTTGTATCAAGATTGCCAGTTGGCTCATCAGCCAAAATAAACGAAGGATTCATAATCAAAGCCCGAGCGATAGCTACTCGTTGTTGTTGACCGCCTGAAAGTTTGTTAGGATATGAGTTTTCTTTGCCAGCAAGATTAAATTTTTTGATTAAAAACAAAGCTTTTTCTTGAGGATTAAAATCAAGTTTTTTTCTTGAATAGATAGTTGGCAAAATAATATTTTCTAAAACTGTTAATTTATTGATTAAATTAAACTGTTGAAAAACAAAACCAATAATTTCATTTCTTATTTGGGAAATAAGATTGTCATTTTTTATTTTTGAGATATTTTTTCCGTTGATAAAGACTTCTCCTTTTGTTGGCTGATCAAGAAGGCCAATAATATGCATTAGAGTTGATTTTCCTGATCCTGATGGACCAACAATTGAGACAAACTCTTTTTCTTTAATCTCTAAATTGATATTTTTTAAAGCAGTAAAAGATAAATCTTCATCAATTTTATATGTTTTCCAAACATTTTTTAGTTTAATCATATTTTTTAAATAAAATTATTTTTCGACGATTATCTCTTTTGGTTTAAGACCGGATTTGACAATCACTTCTCCATCAATCTCTTCATCTAAGATAAGATAGCGTTTTTCTTTAGAATTATTTTTTTTAACAAAGACAAAGTCGCCTTTTTTGTCTTTTTGAAGAAAACTTTGAGGAATGGCGATAATATTTTTTCTTTCTTTAGCGATAAAATTAATGTCACCGGTCATACCAAGCTTATAATTTCTATTTTTTTTGTTTTCAAAACTGATTTTGACTTCGTAGACTGTTCCTGTCTCATCTTTTTTGGGAGAAAAACCAATATAGGTGATTTTTCCTTTAACCTCTTCATCAGGATAAGCATCAAAAACGATTGTTCCCGTTTTTCCTTCTTGAAGATTGATGACTTCGGTTTGGTCAGCTGAAGCTTGAAAATATAAAGTTTTTGGATTAACGATTTCAAATTCAGCTGAAGCGGGAGTGATATTTACTCCTCCAATGGGAACATCAACTCTGGTAACAATCCCTTCAATTGGCGAATATAAATTAGCATATTCTAAAAGCAAATTTTGATATTCAACATCAAGGACAGTTTGTTCAAGATTGTATTGATTTTGTTTTAATAAAACTTCGGCATCTTTTCTTATTGTCTCTGAGAGATCGTATTGTTTGTTCCAGTTTTTATCTTTAGTTCTTTCAAAATCAAGTCTTGTTGAAGCATAGTTGTTAAGATATTTTTGAAGCCTGTTTTTTAAATCTCTTTGATCAAGAGAGGCAATCAGTTGATATTTTTTTACATAATCTCCTTCTTTAACGCCAACCCAAGCCAATCTTCCTGAAGTTTGAAACCTTAAAACTACTTTTTCCTCAGCGTCAATTTTTCCGGAAAAAGTCAGTTTTTCTTGAAGATTTTTAGTTTTTATAATATAAGTTTTTGGTTGTTTTTCTTCATTTTTATTAGCAAAAATAAAAAAATAACTTAAAAAAGCAACAATAATAAGAATAAACCAAAATTTTTTTAAAAAGTTTTTCATATCTTTAATAAAATTTAATTATTAACAATTTTTTTTAACAATTCAATTAAAATTTTTTTCTCTTTTTGATCAAGTTTGTTGATGATTGAATTGATATTTTTCATTTTTTTATAATTGATTTCTTTGATTAACTTTTCGCCTTTTTTTGTTAGTTTTAAGATTTTTGTTCTTTCATCTTTTTTTAAAACTTCTTTTTTAATTAGTTTTTCGTCAATTAATTTTTTTAAAGATAAAGTAGTTGCTGGAAGAGAAAGCTGAAAAAAATTAGCAATTTCTTTAGTTGAGGCTGATTGTTTTTCTTTTAGAAAGAATAAAATATGAATTTGAAAAATAGTTAACTGGTTATTAGATTTAATAATAAATTGTTTTCTTAAACCTCGATAGATCTGATAAATTAATTCACAAATTTGCGAGTTTTCCATATTAAATATTTTTATTATGTAATAGTTATATTATAAAACTAATTCTTGTTTTTATCAATGATTAATTAGTTGAATCAGTTAAATCGGTTGAATCATTAATCAGTTGGATCTTTTACAATTAGTTACAACCAGTTGGAATCAATAATAGTGTTTTGTTATTCGTTTTTTTTTG
>JBBILA010000044.1:0-5915 GCA_037445105.1 Candidatus Microgenomates bacterium | reverse complement strand
ACCTCTTGAATCCAAAATCTCAATCGCTTTAATATCTTTTATCTTCATAAAAAAATTATAACAAAATAAAAACAGCTAATAACCAATAATAAATTTTTAATCAATAATTGATAATAAAAAGTCAAAAATCAAAAGTCAAAAGTTCAATTAAAAATTTTATTTTATTATTTGTTTAGAAATTAGGTCAATTAGAATAATTAGATCAATTAGGTTAATTTCCTTAATACTTTCTATTTAATACTATCTACTTAATTATTATTTTAACCGAGTCGGTTAGATAGAGTTTGACAAAATTTAGCAATTCGCTCCATGGCTCTTTGAATATTAACCATCGCGGCAGCGTAGCTTAATCTGATAAATCTATCATCGCCAAAAGCTGCTCCAGGAATTGCTGCCACATTAGCTCTTTCTAAAAGCTTTTCACAAAAATCAACTGAGTTTTTAACATCTTTTCCATAAAGTTTTGAGACATCGGCAAAGACATAAAAAGCTCCTTCAGGTCTTAAGGCATAAACGCCATCAATTTTATTTAATCTATCAACCATAAAATCCCGTCTTTTTTTGTATTCAAAAACCATCTTGGGAATATGATCTTGATCGCCTTCTAAAGCTGCCAAAGCAGCTTTTTGACTGATAGATGAAGGATTAGAAGTCGTATGATCTTGAAGTTTGGTAGCAGCTTTAATCACTTCTTCAGGTCCTGCTGCATAGCCTATCCGCCAACCAGTCATCGCATAACTTTTCGAAACGCCATTAATAACAATTGTTAACTTGAAAATATTTTTGTTAAAAGAAGCAATGCTTATATGTTTTTTCCCATAGACTAATTTTTCATAAATCTCATCTGACAAAACAATAATATTATGTTTGACACAAATTTTAGCAATCTCTTTTAATTCTTTCTCATCATAGACAACACCGGTTGGATTGTTAGGAGAGTTTAAAATCAGCATTTTAGTTTTTGAGGTGATTGCTTTTTCTAAATCTGCTGGATTGATTCTAAAGTTATTAGTCTTTAAAAATACCGGTTTTCCTAAAGCAAGCTTAACCATCTCACTGTAGGAAACCCAATAAGGAACAGGAATAATCACCTCATCACCTTCATCAATCAAGCTCATAATAATATTAAAAAGAGCTTGTTTGGCGCCATTTGAAACCAAAATATTTGCTGGTTTATAGGACAATTTATTATCCTCATAAAGCTTTCTAACAATCGCCTCTTTGAGCTCTATTATTCCTGATGTTGGTGTATATTTAGTAAAGCCGTCATCAATAGCTTTTTTGGCAGCGTATTTGATATGAGTCATCGTATCAAAATCAGGCTCACCAGCACCAAGGGAAATAACATCAATTCCCTGTTTTTTCATCTCTTTGGCTTTAGCAGTAATTGATAATGTTAAGGATGGATTAATATTTAGCACCCTTTTTGATAGTTTCATAGTTTTGGACCAGAATTTTTAATTACCTCTGACACCTCGGGATATTTTTTCATATTTTCAACAAAAAGGCTGGCTAATTTTTTTGCTTCTTGAAGATAATAGGCTTTATTTGTCCAAGAAAAAGATGGGTCTAAGATATTTTTATTGATTCCGGGAACATACTTTGGTACATAAAGATTAAAAATTTTATCGTGAGAGCAAGAAACATCATCAAGCTGACCTTTTAAAATAGCATTAACTATCGCTCGAGTATCTTTTATTGAGATCCGATGACCAACTCCATAACCTCCGCCAATCCAGCCGGTATTAACAAGAAAAACTTTAGCTTGATATTTTTTTAGATATTTTCTTAAAAGATTAAGGTAAACCATAGGTTTTTGGGGCATAAAAGGAGCGCCAAAATAAGCGGAAAATGTCGGAGTTGGGCAGACCACTCCCCTTTCGGTGCCAGCTAACTTTGAGGTATAGCCTGATAAAAAATGATAAGCTGCTTGATTTAAAGTCAGACGAGCAACCGGTGGCAAAACCCCAGTAGCATCAGCAGTTAAAAAAATGACATATTTTGGATGAGGACCAACGCCTTTTAAAACTGCGTTTTTGATAAAGTTTATTGGATAAGCAGCCCGGGTATTTTCCGTATACCTATCTGAATCAAAATCAAAGTCTCCATCATCTTTTAAAACCACATTTTCAAGAAGAGCTCCTTTTTGATGAATCGCCTCCCAGATCTGTGGCTCTGACTCTTTTTTTATCCGGATGCATTTAGCATAACAGCCGCCCTCAAGATTAAAAACTCCTTCCTCGCTCCAGCCGTGCTCATCATCGCCAATAAGCCGGCGTTGAGGATCGGCAGATAAAGTGGTTTTTCCTGTTCCTGAAAGCCCAAAAAATAAAGCGGTTGTTTTTCCATTTTTGTCGATATTAGCGCTGCAGTGCATTGGCAAAACTCCTTTTTCTGGTAAAAGATAGTTCATATAAGAAAAAACTGATTTTTTGATCTCTCCCAAATACTTTGTCTGTCCAATTAAAATCTTTTTTTCCTCAAGGTTTAAAACGATAAAAACACTGGAGTTGGTTCCATCAACTGCCGGATCAGCAAAAACAGACGGCGCTGCATACAAAGTCAGCTCAGGTTTAAAGTTTTTTAGTTGAGACTTAGTTGGTTCTCTAAAAAGATTTTTGACAAACAAAGCTTGATAAGCATGTTCAAGATAAAAACGAACAAGAAGTGAGTATTTTTTTGAAGCGCCAACAACAGCATCAACGACAAAGATCTCTTTTTGTTCGTTAAAAAATTCGTTGATTTTTTTTTCTAGTTTTTGGTAGTTTTGAAAAGATATTGGTTGGTTGATTTTTCCCCAGTTGATTTTGTTGTGGATTTTTGGGGTATCAACAATGTATTTGTCATTTGGGGATCGGCCAGTGTATTTTCCGGTATACAAAACCAAAGCGCCTGATTTTGATTGAAGAACCTCTTTTTTCTCTAGAGCTTTTTTGATCAATTCTTCTCTTGAAAGATTATGCCAAACAACTTGGCTATTCATAAAGGAATTATAGCATATAAGTAAAATATAAAATAATAAATAATAAATTTTTAATCAATTTTTAATAAGTTTTAATATATTAAAAATTTAAATATTTATTATTGATTAAAAATTTGTTTATTAGTTTATTTATTATTTATTTATAAATTAGGTTAATTTTTTCTACGTTTCATGTTTCATGTTTTATGTTTTAATTAGGTTAATTAGGTCAATTAGATCAATTAGGTTAATTTCCTTAATACTTACTACTTTCTACTAATTATTTTAACCGAGTCGGTTAGGAGGAGCTGGAGCTGAATCATTATTAATAGGCATCCTGCTTGATACTGATATTTCCTGACATTTTCTTTCTAAAATAGAAGCAAAAACTTGAGAAAAACTTAAACCATCAATTTGTAAATTTCTAAGAGAAGAAAATCTATCTCTTAAATTTTTTAATTCTTGTTCTAATTGATATTTATTTTCTTCATCAAATTTTAAAAGAGGATTTTTTCGTCCAAATCTTAATAATCTATAATTAATAATTTGTAAATTAAATAACAAATTTTCTAAATCATCTCTTAATTTAAAAATCTCATCAAGAATTTCAGGTTTTTTTTCTCTTATAAATCTTTCAAATTCTCCAATTGCTGAAAAAACTGCTAAAGTCCAGATATCTCCTTTTTCATCATTGGCTAAAACCCCACCAAAAAATCTTTGAAGATAATATGTGGATTTTGCTGGTTCAAGTAAATCTAAAAAAATTAATCTTAAAAAATAACCCATTGGTGTATTCCTAATTCCTTCTCTCATTAAATCTTCTCTTAATTTAGCAAAAGGTTTGTAAAATTTAGCCTGGCCCTTGATTGATTCAACAACATCTTCTTCATTTTTTTGCCAACAATATTCAAGAAATCTTTTTGTTTTTTTAGGTTTTTTTGGTTTTAAACCTTTTTTAATAGTTTTGTCATCTTCTCCTTTAAACCTATCAAAAACCGGATCGTCTTCTGAAAGATATAAAATTACTTTAGCTTTTTCTCCGTGTCTTCCTACTCGACCAACCAGTTGATCATAATCGCGTTTTGTTGGTAAAAATCCTGTTGAAATCAAAAGAAAACCGTCTCCCTTTTTGATACCATCATCTGGTTTTAGGTCTATCCCTCGACCAATCATTTTGGCAGTAATTAAAATTTTTTTTCTTCTCTGCTTTGGAGATTCTCCTAACCATTGATACTCTTTTTCTGCATCTTCTTCATTTTCAGCGGTTAAAAGATGAATTTCATACTCTTGATTTTGTTGGATTCGGCTAATTTGATCAAAAAAACCTTCTGCTTCTTCTATCGAATCAAAAACAACAAGAATATTTGTTTGAGAAGAAGATGATATTTCATTTATTATTAAAGATGATCTGTCTTCATTTGGTTCAATCACTCTTATCTCTTCTTGTCTGTTTACTTTTCGAGAAGGAGGTATATATGTTACTTCAAGATCATAAGCTTCTTTAAGTTGTTTACCAACTGATAAAACCGTTCCACTAAAACCAATGATTTTTGAGGCAACAAGATTATAATAATCAGCTACTCCTATCTCGTCCTGGCTCTCTCTTAAATTAAGACTTTCAATCTCAGAATCCGAAAAACCTTCTTTAATTGCTAAAATAAGAGTAATCAGCGGCATAAAACTTTTTCCTCTTTCCTGATAGCCTGTAGTTTCTGATATAATTATAATTTCCTTTTTTCCTTCTTTTTCTTTAATAAAATAATCTCTACCTTTTTTCATAATTAAAGCGGTTGCTAAAGCCTTTAAAAACTCTTCATTAGCAAACCAAAAAAAACTAGGAAGTTTTCCTTGTTCAAATAAACTTATTATCCCATTTGCAAACAAATCTTTACCTTCTAGATTTTGTTTTCTTTTTTTTATAAATTTTTTTCCTTCTTTTTCTATCTGTCTTCTTAATTTTTCTTGTCTTCCTGATAAATCATTGGTTCTTTGTTGAGAAAAAAATTTATCTATTATGCTTCCCTGGCCATTTCCAAAACAAGAAGAAATAAACACTGATAATAATTCCTCAGCTACATATTCTACATGTCTTAAATTAAATTCAAAATTTTTTCCAAGCGAATGCTGTTTTAACTTTAATAAATCTTGAAGGTATCTTGTTGATAACTTAACAAAATCTTTAAATTCTTCAAATCCTCTTTCTAAAGCAAAATCCTCTCTGACAAAAGGAATCCTTTCTCCAAAAATATCAAAACTATTTTTTTCTCCATCTGATCTTTCTTGATTATAAGCTTCTAAATGAGAATCAACTGACTGATTAAGCCAGGCTAATAAATTATCTATAGTAATATTTTCTCCTTCTTCTATAACAGCTGGTGTTTGAGCTTCATTTAAAAGAATATGATCTATCTCGTCTAAAAAAATAACTGATTTTTGAGGAAAAAATCTAGTTGTGTCTAGAAAAGCCAGTTGATAGCTGTGAATAAAACTTGACCAAAGACCAAAAACCCATTTTTTTTTAGGATATTGAAGTCTTCCCTCTCCTTCTTCTTTTATCACACCAACTTTATCTTTTACTCCTAATCTTTCAGCAAATTCTAAAAAGAATTCTCTATCTCTTTCTAAAAGTGTTCTGTTGACAAAAGGGACTTGAATATAATCTTCATAAAGACCAAGATAAGCCAAAACAATAGGCATAATGACGCTACTTTTTCCTTCGCCAACCTGTAGTTCTTCAATTAAGCCTTTTGATTTTGGGTCAAGATAGCCTCGACAAGCGCGAATTATCGCCAATATCTGATTATCTCGAAGTTGAAAATCTTCGTTATCCCTTTGTTGTTGTTTTTGTGGTGATTCTTTTTGTTGTTGGGTTTTAAAATCTTGAAAAGTTTTTATCAAAAAAGCAATTGATTTTATTTGAAATTCTTCGTTCTCTCTATTTCCTTCTTCTTTT
>JBBILA010000043.1:0-6252 GCA_037445105.1 Candidatus Microgenomates bacterium | reverse complement strand
AGTTTATTTATTATTTATTTATAAATTAGGTTAATTTTTTCTACGTTTCATGTTTCATGTTTTATGTTTTATGTTTCAATTAGGTTAATTAGGTTAATTATTCTTAATACTTAATACTAAATACTTACTACTTAATACTAATCTATTCTAACTTCCAAAGGGGCTTCTTTCGAGGTTCCACGTTACACGTTACACGTTATACTTTAAGGTTGTCCCAACGGGTCCCCTTCGAAGTTTTACGTTTCACGTTCTACGTTTATCTTTTTAGATCTCTCAACTCTCTGATTTGGAGAACTTGGGATAATAAAAAAATCATTAGTAATGATAATTACCTATCTTCTTGTATTCCGGATCAATCTCTTTTACCAGCTCCAAATATTTTCTCGCTTTTTTTATATCATTCTTTTCTAAATAAATTAAAGATAAACTATATAAAATATCTCTTGCTTGCGGGTTTTTTTCTAATATTTGTTCAAGTTTTTTTATCTTAAGATTTCTTTGGTTTTCTTTGAAAAAAACCTCATTTTTTAGATCTTCTCCATAAAAATTTTCAAAATATTTAAGCTGGTTTTCAAAAAATTTTTTTTCTCTTATTTTTTCTAAAAATAGAACGGCTGATTTTTTATCATTGTTTATTAACCCGAAAAATAAAGAAGAGATTTTTTGAGAATAAAAAATATTAAAAAATAAAAATAAACTTAAAACAAAAATTAATCCATAAAAAAAATATTTTTTTAGTAAAATTTTTAAAACTGTCTTCATCTTTATCATAAGTTTATTATATACTTTTATTTATGATTGACGAAGTTCAATATCAAATTTTTATTGATAAAATAGCCACTCTTAGTTTAGCAGCGCTAGCGGCAATCCTCGCTGGTCTTTTGACTTTATTGTTGATTTATTTAATCATTGTTTATTTTCGTCTTAAAAAAAGAGAACAGATCTCTTTAGAGATGGTGACTGTTGAGGTAAAAGTACCAAAAGACAACGAAATCAAAGTTGATGCCGCCGAACAGATGTATTCTTCTTTTTCTTCTTTAAAAAAATCCGGATTTTTTTCATTTTTGGAAGTTGATGATTTGGTTGCCTTTGAGATTGTTGCTAAAAAAGCTGAAATCAGATTTTATGTCTCGGCTCCAAGCAGAATCATTGACTTAGTTGAAAAAACAATTTATAGCTACTATCCAAGTGCTGATATTAAAAAAGTTGATGAGCCAAATATTTTTATTGAAGATGGCAAGGTCGCTTTTGGAGCAATGGTTACAAAATCTGATTCTTATATGCCAATCAAAACTTATCGAGAACTCTCTGTTGATTCTTTATCAGCAATTACTTCCGCTGTCTCAAAATTAGATGATAATGAAGGAGCAATTATTCAGATCTTAATTAGACCAGCTGGAGACTCTTGGAAAAAAGCCGGCAAATCATATATTGCTACCACAAAAAAAAATGAAGCCAATCCAGAAAAAGCCACTTTTAAAACCGATCCGAAAACTTTAGATAAAATCGATGACAAATGTTCTCGGCCTGGTTTTGAGACGGTGATTAGATTTGTCGTTTCTTCCCCCTCAAAAGAAATGGCAGATCTTCATTTGAAAAATATCAAAAATTCTTTTCTTCAATTTTCTTCAGATTTAAATAGTTTTACCAGCGCCAAAATCTTTTTCAAAGGAATCTTTATGATTAATTTTATCTATAAATTTTTCCCGATCTTAGATCTTTCATTTTGGCCTTTTGGAAAAACAATCTCTATCCTAACCAACGATGAGTTAGCCTCGATCTTTCATTTTCCAAATAAAACCGTGGAAACTCCTCATATCCAATGGCTAAAAGCAAAAACAGCGCCGGTTCCGGCTGAGGTGCCTCAACAATCAGATGGTAACGGAACTTTTATTGGTTATGGATATTATCGGGGAGTTAAAAGACCGGTTTATATCGGTTTTGAGGACAGAAGACGCCATGTTTATATTATTGGAAAAACCGGTACCGGTAAATCAGTTTTGCTGGAAGATATGGCAGTTCAGGATATTAAAGCTGGGCATGGAGTATGTGTGATTGATCCTCATGGAGATTTAATTGATAATATCATCAAATTTATTCCTCCATCTCGAGCCGAAGATGTTATCTATTTTGATCCCTCAGACACCGAAAGGCCAATGGGACTAAATCTTCTTGAGGCTTATACTGAAGAACAAAAACATTTTTTAACTACCTCAATTATTAATTTGATGTATAAGCTTTATGACCCCCAGCGGACTGGTATTATCGGCCCAAGATTTGAACATGCGGTAAGAAATGCGATGTTAACAGTAATGAGTGAGCCGGGAACAACTTTTGTCGAGGTAGTTCGAGTTTTAACTGATCCAAAATACGTCCAAGAACTTTTACCTAAAGTCCAAGACCCAATTGTCCGCCGTTACTGGACCGATCAGATCGCTCAAACATCAGACTTTCATAAATCAGAGGTTCTTGATTATATTGTTTCTAAATTTGGCCGTTTTGTCACCAATAAAACTATGAGAAATATCATCGGCCAATCAAAATCCGCTTTTGATTTTCGAAAGGTGATGGATGAAGGAAAAATTTTGCTTATCAATCTTTCAAAAGGAAAATTAGGAGAAGAAAACTCTTCATTTTTAGGATTAGTGTTAATCCCAAAAATTCTTGTTGCCGCCATGAGTCGACAAGAAATCCCTGAGGAAAAACGGCGGGATTTTTTTCTTTATGTTGATGAGTTTCAAAACTTTGCTACTCCTGATTTTGCTACCATTTTATCTGAGGCAAGAAAATATCATCTTAATCTAACTGTTGCCAATCAGTTTATTGGCCAGATGGAAGAAGAAGTAAAAAATGCTGTTTTTGGAAATGTGGGTACTTTGATTTCCTTTCGTGTCGGAGTAACTGATGCTTCTTATCTTCAAAGAGAGTTTCAACCAGTTTTTGGTGAGTCTGATTTAATAAATATTGAAAGATTTCATGTTTATATGAAAACAATCGTTGACAATGAACCTGTACCTCCTTTTTCTGTTGATTTAACAAAGGATTATAAAAAATATAAGGCTCAAGCAAATGAAAAAGTCGCTCAAGCGATCATTCAGCTTTCAAGACTAAAATTTGGCCGGCCAAAAGAAATAGTTGAGGCTGAAATTAACCAAAGAGCAAAACTTTAATTTAGTAGAAAGTAGTAAGTATTAAGAATAATTAACCTAATTATTCTAATTGACCTAATTGAAACATAAAACATAAAACATAAAACATGAAACATGAAACGTAGAAAAAATTAACCTAATTTATAAATAAATAATAAATAAACTGATAAACAAATTTTTAATCAATAATAAATATTTAAATTTTTAATATATTAAAAATTAATTTATTAAAAATTGATTAAAAATTTGTTATTTAATATTTGTTATTATTAAATGGCTTGCCCGCCATAATGTTTTAAACTTTAGGCGGGGCCTGCCCGCCAATAATGCGAAGCTTTAGGCGGGTTTAACTGATTTCAACTGATTAAACTGTATTTTTATCATTCCCTATCTTTTTTTCCTGTCATTCCCGAGCAATCGGGAATCTCGCTTCCTTGTCATTTCCACGCTTTCTTGTCATTCCCGCCCCGATATAATCGGGATAAACTCCGGCGGGAATCCATTAACCATGCGAGATCCCCGCCTTCGCGGGAACAGGGATCCCCGATTAGATCGGGGATGACAAAGAAAGACAAATAACAAAACAATATTATTGATTTAATAGATTGATATTTATAAAACATGCTAAAATAAAGTTATGCTAAAGCAAGCTCATCTTTATATAAAAGGCGATGTCATTGGGGTTGGCTTTCGGGCCTGGACAAAAATTCAAGCAAAAATCATCGGTGTTTCTGGCTGGGTAAGAAATAATTTTTCTCATCCTGATATCTTTGGTGCTAATGGCGGTGTTGAAGCTTTAATTCAAGGCGATGAAGAAAAAGTAAAAAAAATGATTGAGGTTTTAAAACAAGGTCCGCCTGTTTCAAGAGTTGATGAAGTCGAGGTTATCTGGCAAGATGTCAAAGAGATATATGAAAATTTTGAAATAAGAAAATAAATTTTTTAGATTAAACCTTCTTTAGCAAAACTAAAAAAACTGCGTTTTGAAATAATTAAATGATCAATAACTGGTATACCGATGATCTTTCCCACCTCAACCAATCTTTTTGTCATTTTTAAATCATCCTCCGAAGGAATCAGTTCTTCTGAAGGATGATTATGACAGATGATAATCTGAGCCGCATGATGCTTTATAGCAATCTCAAATGTCTCTCGGGGATGAACTATACTAGAGTTCAAAATACCAACGGAAACAACATCAACTGCAATGATTTTATTAGTATTATCAAGAGAAACAACTAAAAAATGTTCTTTATGATAATTTAAGATTTTTTGTCTGATTTGAAGATAAATATCTTGAGGCGAGACATCAGAAGTTTTTTCTTTTGAGACTGAAGAAGGAATAATTGCCAATCTTCTTGCTATCTCAAAACAGGCTTTAAGCTGACAAGCTTTAGCTAAGCCTATACCTCTAATTGTCATCAAATCTTCAATTGAAGCTTCAGATAAAGCTTCAAAAGAATTGTATTTTAGCAAAATCTGCTGAGATAACTCAAAAACTGACTGTTTTTTTATTCCTTTACCTAAAATCAAAGCTAAAAGTTCTTGAAAAGACAAAGACTCAACTCCGTATTTTAAAAGTCTTTCTCTTGGTTTTTCATAAAGCGATGATTTTTTAAAAAGGTTCATAAAAAATTTAAACCATAAAAAAGAAGATTTGTCTATAGTCTATAAGCAACAAAAAAAATTTGGTGGACCTACGGGGAATTGAACCCCGCCCTCATCTATGCCATAGATGCGTTCTGCCGATGAACTATAGGCCCGAAAAATTAATAAATAAATTATATCAATGAAAACATCTTATTTAAAGATCCCTACTCAAAAATCCGCATCATTCATATTAGTTTTATCGTCTTTAATCAGGATTAATTTCCAAAACCCGAAATCTGGCGAGCTGATTGACTAAAAACTTTAGCTCCTCTAAACTAATATGCTGTTCAGTATCGGTTTTTGAAGTGCCCACCTCAATCAAAATTCCATCATATAAAAATTCTTTGTCAGAAGCCATCATCTTCATTGCTTCAATCGTTGCCTTGACAATATCACCTCGCAGTTTTGGTCCGTAAGAATGGCTGGGATCAAAAAAAAGTTGACAGCCAGTTCTTTGTTTGACTCTTTTGGCAATCTGATGAACCGGAGCATTTCGATAATCGCCTTTTTCAGCAACATCAACACCTCGATGAATCAAAACAGTTTTTTCTTTATAAGAAGAGTAAGTCACTAAGCCCTCCCAAGTTTTTTCCATGGTGGTCATTTTGGTAAAACTCGGTAAGTCAGCTGTTTTTAAATTTTCCCCCACCCATTTTGGATTTTTTAAACCAATCCACCAATTGTTTTTTTTCGCTAACTCTCCCATAATCAAAATTGGCCAACCCAATTGATTGACGGCCGGATTCCAAATAAAAAGTCTTCCTTGAAAAACTTTCTTCTCATAAAAAGGAAGCTGTAAAACAGGCTCCATCACCTCGGTGGCGACAATAAGGTGGGTTTTTTTAACAATCTCTTTAGCAATCTTTACTGATGGATAAGAATACTTTTTAGAACTTTCAGCTAAAGTACTAAAAAGATTTTTCTTAAAACTTTCAAAATCAATCCCCATTCCTTCTCCTTTTTGATGATAAATGGTTCTTGATTTTAAACCAACAACTCTTGTTCCAAAAACGGCTGGATAACCATTAACTTTTAGATCGGCAATCTGCCAGATCTCTTTTAAATTATCCTCATCGACCGAGCAGGGTCCAGCGATGATTTTCAGCTGACAGTTGATCATATTTTTTAAAAGAAAAACTTTTAAAAAAATCGTTTAACTGGTAATGATTTTTCTTCAATAAGGTTTTTTTAATCTCTTTTCTTGAAGGTATTGCTTCACTCGTTCCCACTCGAAGACACATTAAAGCGGCTACTTTATTGGCATAATCGATGGCTTCAGATAAAGAGAAATTATTAATGAGGGCTTCACCAAAGGCTGCTCGAAAAATATCACCAGCGCCAGAAACATCAACCGCTTTAATTGAATAACTGGAAAAATAATCACATTGGTCATTTTTTAAAAAAAGACTTCCCCATTCTCCTAGAGTAACAATTAAAGGTTTTTTTAAAAAAT
>JBBILA010000042.1:0-6770 GCA_037445105.1 Candidatus Microgenomates bacterium | reverse complement strand
AACTTTTTCTTGCTTTAATGCTTCTTCTTCTATAAAACTTTTAACTTTTAATTTTGAACTTTTAACTTTTATTGTTGCTCTCATCTTTCCATTGACTTGAACCGGTAAAACTATCTCTTCCTCAATACTCTCTTCAGCTTTTGGCCAAGTGGATAAATGAATTGACTGTTTTTCCCCAAAAATATTTCGCCAGATTTCCTCAGTGATAAACGGCGCAAATGGAGCAAGAATTTGTAAAAATTGTTTTGCATGATTAATTGAGAGAGTATTGTGCCATTTTGCAATTTTTTCATTGTTATTATTTTTTAATTTTGAATTGTAATTTTGAATTTTGAATTTTGAATTTTGAATTTGAACGCTTGCTTCCCAATCATTTAAAAACTCCATCATCGCCGCAATTGCCGTATTAAACTTCGTCTGTCTGATATCTTCTGTTACTTTTTTGATAGTTTTATTTAATTTAACCACTAGTTTTTTATCTTCTTCAACTTTGAATTTTGAATTTTGAATTTTGAATTTGCTATATAATTCCCACACTCTTTTCAAAAACCGATAACATCCTTGCAAAGCACTGGTTGACCAAGCAATCTCTTGATTAAAAGGCGCCATAAACATTTCATACAGACGTAAAGTATCAGCCCCATATTCCTCAACCACATCATCAGGATTAATGACATTGCCAAAACTTTTGCTCATCTTTCGATGATCTTCAGCCAAAACCATACCGACATTTCGCAAACGCAAAAACGGTTCTTTAAAAGACAAAAGCCCTAAATCATAAAGCGCTTTCACCCAAAAACGAGAGTATAAAAGATGAAGCACCGCATGCTCGGCACCGCCTAAATACCAATCTACCGGAAGCCAGTTCTCAGAATTTTTAATTTTTAATTTCCAATTTTCAAGACTCACATTATTGTCATTCCCGTGAAAACGGGAATCTATCTTCTCTTGGATCCCCGCCTTCGCGGGGATGACATCTTGATAGTTTTTATCTTTTTTCCAAAAAGAAAATGCTAAGAAGTACCAACAACTGCCTGCCCAATTAGGCATGGTATCAGTCTCTCTTTTGGCTGGCCCGCCACAGTTTGGACATTTGCTGTTAACGAATTCAGGAATTTTAGATAAGGGCGATTCACCAGTTTCTGTTGGTTCATAGGATTCAATATAAGGCAATTTTAAAGGCAACTCTTCTTCAGGTATTGGAAACCAGCCATTCATTTTATTTTCCTCTCTTGACAGAGAAAATTGTTTATGATATAAATAGTTTAGTAACAGTACCCCAGTTTTTTCTGGGGCTTTTTTTTGGCTTAATTCAACAATCTCTCGGATTCTATTTAGATACAGATGTTTCATCTGTCTTAATTCCCACGCCATATTGTCTTCAAAACCGACAAAAATCACTTTTTTTCCTTTTTTCAATAATTCCTTTGCTAAAGAAAAATAATCACTATCACCGCTAACAATAACTGCAATATCAAATTGGTCCAGTTTAGTCAAAACATCAATGACAATCTCGCTATCAACATTTCCTTTTTTAACAAATTTTTTTAAGGAATAATCATAAATGTATTTTAAAGGTTTAGTTTTTATCTTTAAAAAGTAACCATAATTTTCTTTTAATTTTTCAATATAATTTTTCGTCCTTTGATAAGCGCTGTCTTTTTTGTGAGGTAAAACAAGATAATAATTAATTTCTTTTAAAGAAAAATTTTCTTCAAAAATTTTTTTCAATTTTTCCAGATCAATCCTCCAACCAGCTTTTCTTTGAGCATAAAATAAATTAGCATCGTCGATAAAAACCGCTGCTTTTGGTTTGTTTTTTTCCAATTGAAGACTCCAAAAATTAACCCCTCTTTTCGCGCAAGCCTCACAATAAACCATCGGTATCGGCTCACCCCAATATCGCTGACGGGAAAAAATCCAATCGCGAAGTTTATAAGTCACTTTTTTTCGTCCTAATCCTAACTTTTCCAGTTTTTCGGTAATTTTTTTCATCGCTTCCTCTGACGTCAACCCATCAAACTCACCCGAGTTAACAAGTACTCCATAATTAGTCATTGCTTTTATTAATTCATTTAATTTTGACTTTTGACTTTTGACTTTTGACTTTTCTATTATTACTTCTTTAATTGGTAAATGATATTTTTTTGCAAACTCAAAATCCCGCTCGTCATGAGCCGGCACCACCATCACCGCTCCCTCACCATACCAACCAACAACATAATCAGCCACCCAAACAGGAATTTTTTCATTTGTTAATGGATGTAAAGCATAAACGCCTGTAAAAACACCAGTTTTTTCTTTGGTTAAATCCGTCCGTGCTAAATCCAACTTTCTTTTTGCTTCTTCAACATAAGCTTTTATTTCATCTAACTTTGAACTTTGAATTTTGAATTTTGAATTTAATATCTCCTCAACCAACCAATGCTCTGGAGCAACCACCAAAGCTGTCACTCCAAACAAAGTATCAGCACGGGTAGTAAAAACATCAATTGTTTTATTTTTTAAATTTTTAATATTTGATGTCTCAATTTTAAATTTTATCTCCGCACCCTCTGATCTGCCAATCCAGTTTCTTTGCATTTCTAAAATCCCCTCTGGCCAATCAAGACCTTCCAAATCTGAAAGTAAACGATCGGCGTATTTTGTGATAGCAAACACCCATTGAGGAAGGGTTTTTCTAGTAATTGGTTTTTGACAACGTTCATGAGTTCCATCAGGCAAAACCTCCTCCTCCGCTAATCCAGTTTTACAAGAAGGACAATAATAAACTGGCATCTCTTTTTTATACAAAAGCCCCATTTTAAAAAACTGGATAAAAAGCCATTGCGTCCATTTGTAATATTCAGGATCAGTCGTTGAAAACTCTTTTTCCCAATCATAAGAAAATCCAAGCATTTTCATCTGACGCTTAAAATTCTCAATATTTTTCGGCACCATATCCATTGGGTTTTTTTTCGCTTTAATGGCGGCATTTTCTGCTGGCAAACCAAAAGCATCCCAACCCATCGGATGAAGCACTTGATAACCGTTCATTCTAAAAAATCTTGCTTTAACATCAGTGCCTGTATAAATACGGACGTGACCAACATGAAGACCCGCACCTGAAGGATAAGGAAACATTGATAAGACATATTCTTTTTTTTCTTTGTCGACTTTTTCCGGTGTTTGATAAACTTTTTCTTTTTCCCAAACTTTTGCCCATTTTTCTTCAAAATCTTTAGGTTGATATTTAGTCATATAACTAATATTTTACTTCAAAAAAAGAAGTTGACAAGAAGAAAAAATAACAAATAACAAATTTTTAATAATAAATAATAAATTTTTAATCAATAATAAATATTTTAATTTTTAATATATTAAATAGAAATTAGGTTAATTTTTTCTACGTTTCATGTTTCATGTTTTATGTTTCAATTAGATCAATTAGGTCAATTTTCTTAATACTTAATACTGTTTTACGTTCTAAGTTCTAAGTTTTATATTTTAGGGGGTTGGGGTTGGGGTTAAAGTTGTTGTTGGTTCAATGTAATCCCAAGGCTTATTAACGCCAAATTTTATCGTTGATTCTCCAGTTTTATCTTTTTCATTAGTTGCGATCACCTGAAGTTCATAAGTACCATCAGCAAGATTTATTGTTTCATTTATCTCGTTTCTGTCACCATCAAGAGATCTAACTTCACTTCCATTGATCTTAATTTTGACATTTTTTATTTTGGCAATACTGATAATTTTTGCTTTAATTTCAATATTGTTAGTATTTACAGTTGTTTTTCCCATAGGATTTTTGATTGAAACGACGACATCTTCAGCTGAAGAATCAGAGACTTCAGTTGGAGGATGAAACTTCGGATCAGGTTGATCTTTTACCCATTGATCAATCGCTTCCTGCCAACGATTTTTTCCATCAGTTGATAAAGGATCATTTTCTTTAAAAACAATAAACTCCTTTTCTTCAAAATTACCATTTTTAATCTCAATATCATTAGCTAGTTTTCCATTAGCTTTTGAGATCTTGATTTTTTTATAAAAAGGAGAGACTTCTTTTGGCTCAGTTCCTTCAATAAAATATTCACTTCTTGTTGGATAACCATCTTTTGGAAGTCCACCCAAATAAGCATCAATCACCATCGCCTTGACTTTTTCTGGTTTTGCCATAATCCCATCTTGATATTTTTTAAAAAGCTCTCTTGAAAGGCGATAAAATATTGGTGAAGCACCAGTGGCGCCAGATGCAATTTTTGGATTCATGGGTGAATTATCATTGTTTCCTACCCAGACACCAATAGTTAAAGATTTGGTAAAACCAACTGCCCAGTTATCTCTTTTATCATCAGTTGTTCCAGTTTTAACAGCAACAGTTTTTCCCGGAATATTAAGATAAGAGTTTGGTCCAAAAACCTCCATTCGCGCATTATTATCAGATAAAATATGAGAGATCAAAAAAGCTACCTCTTTGCTTATTACTTGTTTTTCTTGATTTCTTACTTTTTTATAAATTTTTTTCCCTTTAAAATCAGAAATTTCAAGAATTGAGGAAATATCCTTTTTTTTACCTTCATTAGCAAAAACAGAAAAAGCAGATGTTATATCAAGAAGAGTGGTTTCGCCACCGCCTAAAGTAATTGATAAACCAAAACGTTTTAGATTTTCTTGAGTGGGAGAAAACTGAGTCAGACCAAAATCAGCTGCTTTTTGTAAAAAATTTTCAAGACCAACCATTGCTAAAAGTTTAACTGCCGGGATATTTTCAGAGTTGCCTAAAGCAAAACGAAGCTGCATTGGTCCACGATATTTGCCATCATAGTTAACAGGAATATATGGTTTTTCTCCTGTTTGACCGGAGGTAAACTCAGTTTTAACATCCATCAAGACTGTTGAAGGAGTATATCCTTTTTCAAAAGCTAAAGCGTAAGTGATTGGTTTGACTGTTGATCCTGGTTGACGAAGACCTAAAGCAGCATTAAACTTTCCATATTTTTCATCATTAAAATCATAACTGCCAACCATAGCCAAAATCTCCCCGGTCTTTGAGTCAAGGACAACAACAGCGCCATTTGTCACATTTAAATTTTTTATTTTTTCAATCTCTTCATAGACAATTTTTTCAGCAATTTTTTGTATTTCTAAATCTAAAGTTGTTTTGATTTTTACACCATTATCAATCAGTTTTTCTCCGTATTCTTTTTCAATAAGATCTTTGACATAAAAAACAAAATGAGGGGCAGAGATTGTCAGTTTTGGGGCTTTAAAATGGATTTTTTCTAAATCCTGAAGAGCTTTTTTTTCTTGATCTTTATTGATGTAGCCATCTTCTCTCATCCGTCTTAAAACATCTTTGGTTCTTCCTTTCCAGGCGTCTTTTTTCCCAATAAAAGGCGAATAAACACTTGGTGATTGAGGAAGACCAGCAAGAATTGCTGACTCAACCAAATTTAAATCTTTAACTTCTTTATCAAAATAGGCTTTGGAAGCAGTACCAACCCCCCAGTAAGTCCCACCATATGGCGCTTCATTAAGATACATCAATAAAATCTCATCTTTTTTATATCTTCTTTCAACTTCAAAAGCTAGAATCATCTCTTGAATTTTTCTTGATATAGTCCTTCGCGATGTCAATAAGGCGTTTTTAATAAGCTGTTGAGTGATTGTTGATCCTCCTTGAAGACCGCGACCAAGAAGAATATTGATAAACGCTCTTAAAATACCAAATTGAGAGATGCCTTTATGTTTGTAAAAATTTTTATCTTCAATAGCAATAGTTGCTTGTTTTAGATACTCTGGTATTTCTTCAAAAGTCACAGGAATTCTATTTTTATCTTTATACATATCAAAAAGTACTTTGCCGTTTCTATCGTAAAAAACTGTTGAGTTGCCAGTGACCTGAGAAAGTTTTGCCGGAGAAGGAAGATCTTTCGCATACCAAGCAAAAACTAAAAAGGAGATAATAAAGCCCAAAATAACTACGAAAAAAAAACCAATAAGAAAAAAAGCAATCATCTTTTGTTTTTTATATTGACGCTGAAAACGCAGTCTTCGAGAAAGATACATAATGAAAAGTATAACATAACTAGTATTTAGTTAAACCGTATTTCTGTCATTCTGATTTTAATCGGGATAAATTTCAGTGGGAATCTATTAATCATGTGAGATCCCCGCTTTCGCGGAGATGACAAAACGGGTTAATGTCATTCCCGTGAAGACGAGAATCTCGCTTTTCTGCAATCCAAAACTTTTTTTCAGGATCTATAAAAATAAACGTAGAACGTAGAACTTGGAACGTAGAACAAATTAGCAATAAATTTTAAGTATTTAAAAAATTGACCTAATTGATTTAATTAACCTTTACCCTCAGATGATGAAAGAGAATTACCTTGATCTCTTAATGGATCTCTTAATCCTAGATCTGATCTATCTTTTTCTGCTTGTTGTTGTGGGGTTAAACCTTCTTTTATTCCTAATCTATTTCCTGCTTTAAAAGATTGTTCTTGACCATCTCTCATTCTTTTATCTATTATTTCCCATTCTTGTGAAGTTAAATTACTTAAATCAGAACCTTTTTTAATTACCCCTTCTTTAATTAGTTGTTCTAAAATTGTTTGTAATGAAGTCGACATATTTTTACAATAAACTTATAATTCTCTCTAACTCTTTTTTTGCCTCATCTTCGGTGAGGTTTTTGGTTGAATCAGAAAAATAAAATCTTAATGTCAATCTATTTTTATACAAAGAAACTACTTCTATCTTTTGCACCAATTTTGATTTTGATG
>JBBILA010000041.1:0-7039 GCA_037445105.1 Candidatus Microgenomates bacterium | reverse complement strand
TTTTATAAATTAGGTTAATTTTTTCTACGTTTCATGTTTCATGTTTTATGTTTTATGTTTCAATTAGGTTAATTAGGTTAATTATTCTTAATCCTTAATACTTTCTACTATTTTTCTATATAAATCACTATTTTTTTTAAATCTTGCAAGATTTTTTTTGAAAAAAATTTTTAAGTCTTCATCTTCAAAAATCTCTTGATTTTTTCTATCTTCTATTAATGAAACCAGATCAAAAGGTTTTTTCTTAAAAATTTCATAAACAAGTTTTTTCGCTTTCTTTTTATCTCCAATTAATCTATAGTAATAAAAACTTTTTGTTATTGACCTTGGATTTTGAAAATAATTAAAAAGATAGCTGTCAATAATTTTTTCAGCTTTATAATAATCTTTTTCATTAATTTTTTCTTTAATCAATTCTTCATAAGCTTCTTTTTTAAAAAGAAAAGGATATTTCAAAATTAATAAATATTTTTTTTGAAAAAATAATAACTGATTGATTAAACTTAATTGAAAAAATAAAAAAAATATTATCAAAAAAACTCTAAAAAATTTTTGTCTTTTAAGAGTAAAAATTTTTTCTTTGGGAGTTAGATAACCAGCTAAAAAAAACCAAAGAAAAAAAATAAAATAGTAACCGTATAAAAAACTGGTCAAAAAAATTAAAGAAAAATAAAAGAAAATTCTAAAAACCTGGTTGTCATAATTATTTTTAAAATTAAAAACAAAAACCGAAAAGAAAAACAAGAAAAAAAAACTAAAAGCGATGACCCCTGTTTCCGATAAAATCTCTAAAAAAAGATTATGAGTAAAAAAACTATACTCTCCCCAATTTTCTTGATAACGATCAGCTAAAAAAGAAAAATTTCCTAGACCAACACCAAAAAAAGGTTTCTCAATCAATCCTTTTAAAGCATAAAAGTAATATCGATCACGAAAACCAAAAAATCTTTTTTCTTCTTGAACTTTAAGTTTTTCAGAAATAAATTTTTGATAATTTAAGGGAAGTTTTGATCTGATTTCTTTTGAAAATAAAAAAATCAATAAAAATAAAAAACTAAGGAAAAAAATTTTAGAAAAAGAAAGGGATTTTTTTTTAAAAAAATCAAAAAGAAAAATAATTATTAAAGCCAAATAACCGCTTCTTGAATAAGAAAAAATAAAAAAAGGCAAAAATAAAAACCACCAAAGAAAAAAATTATTAATTAAAAATCCTCCTCCTAAAAATTCTCCTAAACTATGATGATAATATCCGGAATAAAAAAAACTTTTTGAATCTTCAAAAAAAGAAAATTTAAAAAATAATCCAAGAATAAAAATTAAAATTGAAAATAAAAATAAAAAATTAAAAAATTTAATAATCTTTTCTTTTTTAAAATTGATATTTAGTCCTTCAAGATAATAAAAAATTGCCGTTAAAAAAATAAAAAAATTCTTCAAACTGTTTTCTTTATCTTGAGAAAAAAATAAAGAAATTAAAGAAAAAATTAAAAATAAAAGATAAAAAAATAAATTTTTTGAAAAAGAAAAATTTTTTTTATAAAAAAAAAGTTTAAAGCCAAGCAAAAGACCAAAAAAAATACTTAAAAAATAATTTAAATCGGAAAAAAAAATCAATGTCTCTGATAAAAAAATAAGCAATAAAAATAAAAAAATCATGTTATTAGTTTTTTTATCATTAAGGAAACCTGATTAAAATCAAGTCTGGTTTTTGCTTCTTTAACCACCTGACCAAAAAGAAAATTTATCGCTGAAGTTTTGCCTTTTTTATAATCTAAAACTGCTTTTTGATTTTCTTTTAAAACTTTTTTAATAATTTCTTTTAATTTTTCTTCATCTAGAAAAGAAACTGTTGAGGCTTTTTTATAATCATCAATAATCATTTTTTTATCAGTCTCAAAAAGATCTCTGCTTTTTTTATGAACAAGGTAGTTAACTAATTTTTCAACTTTGACTTCTTGATTTTTAGCAAAGGAAAAAAGCTCATCAAGAAACTCTTTTTCTTTATAAGTCTCAAAAAGAAGCTGAACAATCTCTTTTTTTAACTGGTAATCTTTTTGCCAGCGAGAAAAAACTTCTTCTAAACCTTCAGGAAGAGTTTTTTTAATCTCTGATAACCAACTTTCGCTAATTCTAATTGGAGGAATATCCGGATCAGGAAAGTACCGATAATCAGCGGCTTCTTCTTTTTTTCTTTGCGAATAAGTGATATTTTTTTCGGCATTATATCCTCTTGTTTCTTGAACCGGTGTTTTTCCTTCTTTTAAAATTCTTTTTTGTCTTTCAATCTCATAATCAATTGCTTTTTCCAAAAAACGAAAAGAGTTAATATTTTTCAGCTCAACTTTATAATTTGGCAATTCATCATCATTTTGACTTTT
The DNA here is from genome assembly GCA_037445105.1 of Candidatus Microgenomates bacterium. Classification (GTDB taxonomy): domain Bacteria; phylum Patescibacteriota; class Microgenomatia; order UBA1406; family GWC2-37-13; genus GWC2-37-13. The sequence goes on along the minus strand of JBBILA010000041.1, from coordinate 4,661 downwards.
TATAGAAATATTAGCTTCAAGTCTCATTCCCCCTTTCTCCATATCACAGTCTGAAATATCAAGATATCTGATCACTTGATAGAGATTTTTAGCGTACTCTTTTGCTTGAGAAGCGCTTTTGATATCAGGCTCAGTAACAATCTCAATCAAAGGGACACCGCTTCTGTTAAAATCAATCAAAGAAACATCTTCACCCGTTGGCAGTCTTTTATGAATAAGTTTGCCAGTGTCTTCTTCTAAATGAATTCTTCTTATTCTCACTTTTCCATAAGAGGTCTCAAGATAACCGTCAAAACAAAAAGGCAGATCATACTGGCTTATCTGATAACCTTTTGGCAGATCAGGATAAAAATAATGCTTTCGGTCAAACTTTGATAAGGTATTAATCCGGCAGTTTAAAGCTAGCCCAAGTTTAATCGTCCATTCAATAGCTTTCTTATTAGCAATCGGCAAGGCTCCCGGAAGCCCCAGACATACAGGACAGGTATAGATATTAGGTTTTGGCGCATAAAAAGGATCGTTTTGGCAACCGCAAAACATCTTTGATTTTGTTTTTAATTCAACATGAATTTCCATCCCGATAACAGGCTGATAGCTGTCCATATTATTTTTTAATCCATGAATTATAATTTGTTGCCTCCTCAAAGGCAAAAGCTGCTTGTAAAATCTTTTCTTCTTGAAAATAATCGCCCATAATATTTAGTCCTAAATAAAGATTGGTTTTTTCATCATAAAAACAAGGAACAGAAATTCCGCAGATTCCAGCTAAAGATGACGGTTCAACCAGCATATCCTGAAGCTCACCAAACATCGGATCACCTGAGGTTGCTCCAACAGGCAAGGCATAACTTGGCGAGGTCGGCGAGATTAAAAGATCGTATTTTGAAAATAAATCCTGAAAGTTTTTTACATAAAGATGTCTGACTTTTTGAGCATAAACATAAACTAATTCTTCTTGATTTTTTGCTTGATTAGATAAAGTAAAAACTCCAAGGATAATCCGATTTTTTGCTTCATGACCAAAAAAACTTCGGTCATTTCCATATCTTATCCCGTCATAACGAGCAAGATTGCTGGAGACTTCTCCGCGCTGGACAATCGTATAGACGCTAATTGCATACTCATGAGTTAAGATTTTGTTTTTTTGAAGATGCTGAGAGCTTAAAATAAAATCAACTTTAGCTCCAAGATCTTCAAAAATCTTTCCGGCTTTTTTTACTGCTTCAGCTGCCTGGGTATTTTTTATTTTTGGATGATCAAGATAACAAATACCAATTTTAAGGTTCTTTACTCCTTTTTTTAGATTTTTTGTATAGTCTAAAACTGGTTTTTTTGAGGTTGTTCCATCGTTTTTATCATCTCCAGCAATATAATTTAAAATTATCGCTGCATCCTCAACGGTTTTTGTTATTGGACCAGGCGAATCAAGCGATGATCCCATGGCAATCACTCCATAACGAGATACCCGGCCGTAAGTTGGCTTTAAACCAACAACTCCACACCAAGAAGCTGGCTGGCGAATCGATCCGGCTGTCTCACTACCAATTGAAGCAATCGCCATATCCGAAGCAACCGCCGCTGCTGAACCGCCTGATGATCCTCCAGGAAGATATTTTGGATTTCTTGGGTTTAAAGTCGGACCATAATCTGAAGTTTCGGTTGATGAACCATGAGCCCAAGCATCCATATTGGTCTTGCCAATAACTACCCCGCCGTTTTCTTTTAATCTTTTTGTTACTGTTGATTCATAAGGAGACATAAAACCTTCTAAAACTTTTGATGAGGCTGTTGTCGGCAAACCAATAGTTAAAAAGTTATCTTTAACAGCAATCGGCAGGCCTTTTAATGGTTTTTCTTTTTGACTTTTAGCTTTTTCCAAAGAGTGATTATCTATAGATAAATAAACATTAAGGATTTTATTTTTTTCGCTGATTACCTTGAAAATATCCTGATAAATCTCATCAAGAGAAATCTCTTTTTTATCTAAAAGTTCAATTGCCTTTTTTAAAGTTAATTGATTTAATTTCATAATATTTTTTAATCTTCTGCTAAAATCTGATCAACAACAAAATAACCTTGATATTTTCTTTTGGCATTAGCTAAAGCTTGATCTTGAGAAAGCATTTTTTCCTCATCTATCTCATCTTCTCGGAAAATATTTTCCATACCTGTCACCTGATAAATCGTCAATATATTAGAAACATCAACCTTAAAAAGAGCATCAATAACCTCTAATGTTTTATTAAATCCTTCAGCTAATTCTTGTTTTTCTTTTTCCGTCACAGGAATATTAGCTAATTTGGCAATATATTCAACAGTTTTTGCGGAAATTTTTTTCATAAGATTAAAGTCGGAGCGGGCAGACTCGAACTGCCGACCTTTGGACCCCCAGCCCAACGTTCTAGCCATCTGAACTACGCTCCGATTTTAAAGAAACTTTTTTTAACAATCTTTTGTTTTCTTAATCTTTTTCAGGCTCCGCCAAGATAAGGCGGATTAATTCGATCTAATCTTTTTTTGCACTTCGTTTAAAAAAGATTGATCTCATTGAACATCTGAACTACGCTCCGAACAAAAAAATTATATCAAAAAAAGCAACCAATTTAATCAGTTAAAATCAGTTAAACCCGCCTAAAGCTTCGCATTATTGGCGGGCAGGCCCCCCTAAAGGACTTCGTCCATTATGGCTGGCAAGCCCTCTTAAAGCTTGACGCATTATGGCGGGCAAGCCATTTAATAATAACAAATATTAAATAATAAATTTTTAATCAATTTTTAATAAGTTAATTTTTAATATATTAAAAATTTAAATATTTATTATTGATTAAAAATTTGTTTATTAGTTTATTTATTATTTATTTATAAATTAGGTTAATTTTTTCTACGTTTCATGTTTCATGTTTTATGTTTTATGTTTCAATTAGGTAAATTAGGTCAATTAGAATAATTAGGTTAATTATTCTTAATACTTAATACTAATGTTATAATTTTTCTATGAATTTTCTTGTCTTTTTTTTAATTTTTTTTCTCTGGCGAGTTTTTGATAGTTTTATCATTTTTTTTTCTTCAAAAACCATCCCTTATCTTGGATTTTTCCCTTACAAAGAAGAACTTGTTAAATTTAATCTTCCTCATCTTTTTTCTTCTCTTGCCAATTTTGATGGAATTCATTATCTTTTAATTGCAAAAAATGGTTATCGCCAATGGGAACAAGCTTTTTTTCCTTTATACCCACTTTTAATCAGGATTTTTAATCCTGTTTTTAAAAATGAATTAATTACTGGACTTTCTATCTCTCATCTCTCTTTTTTAATTGGTTTATCAATTTTTGCCAAATATCTAAAAATGATTGACAAAAAAATAAATCCTTTTCAAGTGATTATTTTTCTTTTGCTTTTTCCTACCTCATTTTTTTTTAGTGCTTTATATACTGAGGGATTATTTTTTTTCCTTTTTACCTCAAGCTTATATTTTTTAAAAAAAGAAAAATATTTTCTTGCCTTTATTTTTGCTTTATTAACAAGCTTAACAAGACTAATCGGTGTTTTTTTAATCATTCCAATACTTTTTAAAATAATTAAAAATTCAAAAGATAAAAACAAAAAAATTTTTTTGCTTTTTTCACCTGTTTTCGGACTAGGTATCTACTGTTTTTATCTTTGGAAAACCACCGGTGATCCGTTAATGTTTTTTCACTCTCAGCCGGCTTTTGGAGCTAATCGATCAACCAATATCATCATTCTTCCTCAGGTTGTTTGGCGATATCTAAAGATATTTTTTACTGCTTCTTTTAATTTTCAATATTTTATCTCTCTTTTTGAGTTTTTGATATTTTTTCTTGTTTTTTTTGTTTTAATCATTGATTTTTTTGAAAATCTTAAAATAAAAAACAAAAACTTTGATTTAATCGCTTTAAATATCTTTTCTTTGGTCAATCTAATTTTGCCAACCTTAACCGGCACTTTTTCCTCAATTCCCCGCTATAGTCTTTTTTCTTTGTCATTTTTTATCTTTATCTCAAAAATAAAAAATCAATTTTTAAAACTTTTTCTCTTAATGACTTTTTTTCTTTTTCACATTTTAATTTTAGGATTTTTTAGTCAGGGATATTTTGTTAGCTAAATCTATATGAAAAGACTGTTTTTTTTTCAAAAAGAAAAAACTAAAGAATTAATTTTTTCAAAAAAAACCGAAAAATTTTCTGAAATCTCTTTTTTTTCTTTTATTATTCTTGTTAATTTTTTTCTTTTATTTTTAATTATCAGACTTTTTCAGTTAACCATTGTTAAAGGAAGTTATTATAAAAGATTATCAGAAAGCAATCGGATTAAAGAGTTTTTAATCGAACCAAAACGAGGAAAAATTATTGACAGAAAAGGCTTTATAATTGCCAAAAATCTTGAACCAGATTTTAACCAGAGCATCGAAGAGATTAAAAAAAATCAGCAAAGAATTATCTCCAAGAGGATTTATCAAGAACCCCAAGCTGTCTCAGCTGTTGTCGGCTACCAACAAGTCGCTGATAAAAAAGATTTAGCATCAGATAATTGTTTTTATAAAACAATTTTAGGCGATAAAATCGGCAAAAAAGGTGTTGAGAAAATTTTTGAATGTGATTTAAGAGGCGAACACGGAAGAAAATTAGTCGAGGTTGACGCTCA
>JBBILA010000040.1:0-7117 GCA_037445105.1 Candidatus Microgenomates bacterium | reverse complement strand
ATAACTAATTTTTAAATCCTCTTTTAGTCTTTCTTCAAGAGGTATCTCTTGAATTTGGCCTTCTTCTTTTGAAGAAGGAGTCTCAACAATATCTTTAGGTTGAGATTCAAGAGGAACAATCGGTTTTTCCTCAACTTTTTCAATTAAAGCAGAAACATCAAGAATATCGTTTTTAGAAAGATCAGTTTTAGATGTTTTCCTAGGCATAAAAAATAAAATTAATTTATAACTTTTAATTTAACGAATAAAAACATAGGGATTCTTCCAATATTATTGGGATTCAGCTAAAAATAAATTAACTTATTTTATCTGATGTTTGAGATTAGAAAATTTGAAATTAAACTTTGACATTTTATTTTTATTTGGTCATAAAAAAATCTTTTTTTATTTTAAAATCGAAGCGATCCTCCAATTCGAGGTTTTTGCTTTTTCCCGTGAGGAAAAAGGGGTGAGCGCTTCTTCTAAGAACTCTTCTTAGAAGAAAGTCGCTTGATAGTCCCGATGATACATCGGGATTTACCCTTGAGTTTAGTTGTAGAGAAAAAGTTTCATTCCTCTTTTGGAGGATCTAAACTTAGTATATAAAGATAATCTTTATTTGTCAATAAGAAAAATCGCAAAAATAAAATTCAACTAATTTCTTAATTTTTAAGTTTGCTATATAATAAAAAAGATGAAAAAAATCATCACTATTATAAAAATCAGCTTAAAAGAGTACTTTGTTTACCGATTAAACTTTTTTTTATGGAGAGTAAGAGCTTTTATTAATCTTTTAATTATTATTTTTTTATGGGGAGCTTCCTTAAAAACCTTCAGCATTAAAGAAAAACAAATTTTTATCTCTTATCTTATCTATGGAATTACTATTTCCTATCTTATTTTAGGAACAAGAACCACCGATATCGCTGATGATATCAACTCAGGAAGAATTATTAATACTCTTTTAAAACCGATCTCTTTTTTTCGTTTTTATTTTTACAAAGACTTAGCTGATAAAGCAATTAATCTTTTTTTTGCCATTATTGAAGCTTTTTTAATTGTCAAAATATTTAATATCAATCTTATTTTTCCAAAACAGATACTTTTTGGTTTAATTTTTTTGATTAACGGTGTTTTTATCTCATTTTTTATCAATCTTCTTATTTCTTTTATTGGTTTCTGGTCAAGAGAAACCTGGGGGCCGAGATTTTTATTTACCATTATTGTCTCTTTTATCTCTGGTGGTTTTTTTCCTTTAAATATTTTGCCTAAAACAATCTATCAAATATTGATGTTAACTCCTTTTCCTTATCTTTATTATCTGCCAACAAGAATTTTTTTAGGAGAAAGATTTCCTTTTTATATCTTCTTTTTATCATTTTTCTGGCTTTTGGGAATATTTTTGTTAACAAAAAAAGTCTGGATAACCGGTAATAAAAGTTTTTCTTTTTGGGGGAAATAAGATAAATATGAAAAATTTTCTTCACTCATTGAAAATTTATTTCATTTTATCTCTTTACTCTTTTAAAACGATAAATGATCATAGAAAAGCAATATTCTTTTTTATCTTGGGAAAATTTTTTAGATTTTTATTTTTTTTTCTTCTTTTATTTTTTGTTTTTAAAAAAAATCCTTCTGTTAATCAATATAATTTCAATCAGGTAATAATTATTTACTTAACTTTTAATTTTATTGATACTTTAGCCCAAACTCTCTATCGCGAGGTTTATCGTTTCCGACCTTTACTTATCTCTGGTGATTTAGACTTAATTTTAATTAAACCTTACAATACCTTAATAAGAGTTCTTCTTGGCGGACTTGATTTTACTGATTTAGGTTTTTTAATTTTTTATCTTTTTATCTTAATTTTTTTTCTAATAAAATATCAGTTTGATTTTTTGAATCTTTTTTTATATTTTTTACTTTTAGGAAATGCGATGATTTTGGCAACCGCTTTTCATATCTTGGTTTTAGCTTTTGGAATACTTTTTACTACTGTTGATCATACGATTATGATCTATCGCGACCTGACATCTTTTGGTCGTTTTCCTTTTGATATTTACCGAAAAACTTTGCGGGATTTTTTAACCTTTGTGTTGCCAATTGGAATAATGTTTTCTTTTCCGCCAAAAGCTTTATTTGGTCTTCTTTCTTTTGAAAATATTATCATTGCTTTTCTGATATCATTAATATTGTTTTTTTTATCATTAAAAATTTGGGGTTTTTCTTTAAAAAAATACCAATCAGGAGGATCTTAAAATTATGATAACAGTAAAAAATTTAACAAAAATTTATAAAACCCCAATTAGACAAAAAAATCTTTTTCAAGATATTTTTTTTAGAAAATATAAAGAGACTATCGCTCTTGATAATATTAGTTTTTCCATTGATGAAAATGAGTTTGTTGGTTTTATCGGTCCAAATGGAGCTGGAAAAACAACGACAATGAAAATCTTATCGGGAATTTTATATCCAACCTCAGGAGAAATAGATGTTTTAGGTTTTTATCCTTTTGATAAAAAAGAAAAGTTTTTAAAACAGATTAGTTTTGTGATGGGACAAAAAAATCAACTTATCTGGGATCTGCCGGCAATTGATAGTTTTCTTTTAAATAAAGAGATTTATGAGATAGAAGATAATCAGTTTAAAAAAAATTTAAATAACTTAACAAGCATATTAAATTGTTCAAATTTAATAAACAAGCCGGTAAAATCACTTTCTTTAGGTGAAAGAATGAAAATGGAGTTAATTGCTTCATTTTTGCATGATCCAAAAATTATTTTTTTAGACGAACCAACCATCGGCCTGGATATTTTTTCTCAAGAAGCAATTAGAAATTTTCTAAAAACTTATCAAAAAGAATTTAAAAAAACAATTATTTTGACTAGTCATTATTTAGAAGATGTCAAAAAATTAGCCAAAAGATTAATTATCATCAACCAAGGAAAAATCATCTATGACGGCAGTTTAAAAAATATTATTGATTTTTATTCAAAAGAAAAAATCATCCGTTTAACTTTAGAAAAAAGGCCTGAGGATAACTTCTTAAAAAAACATTCTCTTTTAAAATATCAATTTCCTTTTTTAGTTTTAAAAGTCAAAAAAAATCAAATTAATCAAATTGTTTCTCAGCTAAATGAAGAAATCGACTACTCTGATATCACTATTGAAGACGAACCAATTGAAGAAATTATTAAAAAAATCCTAAAAAATAACTAATTTCTCCTTGTCCCAACAAGCCACCCGCAACCGCGTAGGTTGCTTTTATAAAAAGTAGGTTAAAAGCAAAATTAAAGATTTATGAAGAGGAAAAGGATTGGCTGAGGTTTTTTCTAAAACATCTATCTGATAGAAACTGTCATAAAGATTGATTAATCTTTCTTTATCCCATTTTTTTGCTTGATTTTGAAGTTTTTGGATCTGCCAAGACTTTAATTTTGAATCAAAAACTCCTTGTTTTGCCAAAATTAAACTTCTTATATGTTTAGCTAACATGATAAAAATAACATACTCATCAACTGTCTCCAAAAGTTTTTCAAAAATCATTAAAAAATTTTTTAAATTACCAGGATATAAAGCGTCTTGAAGCTTAAAAATCGTCTCTGATGGTTTGAATTCCTTAACAAGAACACCTTTAGGAAATTTTAGCTCCCGACTGGAAACTCCTTCTTCCCAAGAATAAACCTCCACTGATTTATCTTTAATTAAAAAATTAATAATCTGGTTTATTTTTAAATTAGCTTTTCTTGAAAGTTTTTTATTTAAATTTTCAGTAAAAAAAACTTTTTTATCAGAAAAAAGACTAACCGCTTCTCCCATCCACAAAAAAATATTTTCAATCTCAGATGAAGGAATATTAATTACTTGATAGCCTCTTTTTTTAAAATCTTTTTTTAAAATCTGATAATAATCAAAAGAAGAAACTGTATCTTCACCGCAAAAAACTGTAATCATATTTATTTTTTAACTTTAGTTTTTTCTGAAAGTTCATTAAGTTTTTCTAAAATATCATCTTTTAATCGATCAATCTGGGTTTGTGAGTCATTAATAGCTCTTGTTGCCTTGGTTAGCGAACCTTTAATTGTTGAAAAATCATCAAGTTTTTTAATAATCTCCTCAATTAAAGTATTAACCGCCACAATGTTGATTGAGTCTGACTTCATCTCTTTTGCTTTAAGACCTAAAAGAAGCTTGGTCCGGGCTAATTTATAAGCAATCTCTAAAGCTAAAGGGTCAAGAATTTCTTTATCTAAAACACAAATGGTTCTGTTTTTTGAATAATCGCGAAAAACTCCAATTGCTTCTTTTGTGATATCTTTCAAAATATTTTTTGAACTTAAAACAGCAACTGACGCTAATGCTCCTCGATTTTTCATCGCTTCTTCTAATTCTTCTAAAAGTTCGTTTTGATAAATCATCTTGTCTTTGGCTTCAAAAACTATCTTTAAAGTCACTCCTCCTGTTTGCGATGGATTAATCTCAACAACTACATCACCTAATTTACTATCTAAAATTAATCCCTGAGCTTTGCCTGTTGGATAACAATTATCGCCTAAAATCCGAGCGATTTTTTCTATTTCTTTAAAAACCAACTCCTCGAAAGCAAAACCTTTTTGCGTCCCTTTCTCCGCTTCTTTTTTGGCAGCTTCAAGACTGGCTTCTTTGGCTTTGATCTCTTTTTCTATAGCAAATAATCTCTCGGTGATCTCTTTTTTGAACTGATTAAGAGGACTTTTAGGATTGTCAGGATTTAAAAGCTGGACAACAGTTGAAGCCTCATCATCAAAGTATGATGATAAAATATCTCTGATTTTTGCGATAGCGCTAGCGTTATTTTTTTCATCAAAAAGATCAGAAAGTTTTCCCCCTTCTCCTAAATACTGTTTTAACACTTGAGGCATAATCCCAGTCTCCGGATCAAAATTAGTTTTTAGTTTTTCTTTGATTAATTCATCTGCTTCTTTTAATTTTTTTTCAAAATCTTCTTTTAATAATAAAAACTCTTTTTCAAGGTCGTTTTTAAATTTTGAAAACTCTTTTTCAACGTAGTCAACATTGCCCACTGTTTCAATATCTTTTAAAGCAATAAGGCCGATTTTTAAAGCCTTAAGAAGGACTTTTTCTCTTTTATCTTCATCATATAAAGAAATCAAATCCAAAATTTCTTTGTCTTTAATATTTAAAACGTATTGGTCCATTTTAATTAAAAATTATACTAAGTTTAAAATTATAAAAATTAGAAATTAGGTCAATTAGAATAATTAGGTTAATTTTTGAAATACTAAATACTTTATACTTAATACTCAATACTAATTCATTCTTTGCAGCAATCAACAGCTTTTCTTATAACCTCACCCAATTTTGCCAAAAGATTGACTTTTTTTTGAAGCTTTGGTTTTTCTTCCTCATCGATCAAATTAACCTCACTATCTTCTCTTTTAACATCCTCAACCTTAGTCAATCCTAAATTCAATCCCCAAAAAAGAGAGTAAAGATGATAGGCATTATCAAACATCTCTTTGGCAGTTTTTCTGTCTTTTTTGGTTAGGGCTTTTGTTCCAACCTCCATCATTCTCATTGAAGCCGCGAGTAAATGTTTTGAGATACACCAAACCTCACCTTCATATTCTTTGATGATTCTTTTTAAGGCTTTTTTTCTCATTTCTCTAATCTCATTAAGTAAATCTAAATATTTCTCATCTCCGGTTTTTTCATAAGTGAAAAAAAAGTGCTCTTCGATTGAGATTAAATTCATAATAGCAATCGACAAATCTTCATCAGATGACAGATCTAACTTCTCTCCTTTTTCCATTTTTTTAATCTTTTCCATAAATTCATCGAGTTGGGGTAAATTTTTCATAAGTAATTAAATTAACTGATAAAAAATTAGACTAACCAATGCCAAAAAAAACACTGGAATAATTACTTTTTGATAATAAAAAATGATTTTTCCGCCATTTATCTTTCGCAAAAAATGATCAAAAAAAACCCCAAGAAAAAAAGCCAAAGAACCAATAACAATTCCTAAAATAATTTTATCAAAACCCAAAAAAGTATTGCCAATCTTTCCAATGGCCTTTGACCAAAAAAGATAAGGAATAACTAAAAGATAAAAAATAATTAAAGAAACAACTTCTCGCCAAAAAGGTAAAAGCCAATTTTTCTTTGAAAAATAATCAGCAAGCCAAAAAGCCAAAGAAACCGTTAACCCTCCAATCCAAATGGCGGAAATCAGATCGTCCACTCCCAGCATCCGAGAAATTTCCAGTCCGCCAGCCACCGCCACCGTGCAAAGCGGACAAACAGCCTCAACAGGTTTTATAAATACGTCTAACATCTAACGTCTAATCCCAAAGGAATCCCTTTGGGACTTCTAACATCTAACACCTTTAGAATAAAACATAAAACATGAAACATATAAAGAACCAGTTAACTATTAACTAGCTAACCGTATTTCTGTCATTCCCGACTTGATCGGGAATCTTATTTTATTATTATCCAACTCTCCGAATCGGAGAGTTAGGGTCTAATAAAACATGAAACCTTTGTTTTCTTAACAATTTCATATCTTCTCTCACTTTTAAAACCTTTAAACTTTTTTAATATTAATTTATTAAAAATTGATTAAAAATTTATTATTTGTTATTTGTCTTTTCCTTTAATATTCTTTCCACCTCTGGTGTCCCGATATAGCACCTGCCATTAGCATATAGAAAAGGAACGCCGATAGCATTTGGGTCTAAACCACAGCTTTGAGCAACAAGAGTTAACTCCTGAGCGTTGGCCTGGTTTTGATAAACCTCTTTTTTTTCAATCTTAATCTTCTCTTCAATTTTTTCTTTCTTCATCCATTCTTCAACCTCAGCGCAATGAGGACAGGTATTGCCGTAATAAAAAACGATTTTATCTTTTGAGGGAATTAGAGAGTTAAGCGACTTTTTTTCCTCTTTTTTTCCAGCTGATGACACTAAAATATAACTAAAAATTAAAATAATCACCGAGATAAAAACTGCTGTCAAAATAATCTTTTTATCCATAAAATTAATTATAAAAAATAATTAAATAAATAACCAATTAAAATAATTCCTATCGCCACGGTTGAAAAAAACAAAACTAAAAGTTTTGTTTTCATTGCCCG
>JBBILA010000039.1:0-7218 GCA_037445105.1 Candidatus Microgenomates bacterium | reverse complement strand
TCACTGCAACAGTGTTAATGGCCACTGTTACACCACTCACCCTACCACCACTCCCCCTCCCGGAATAACACCTAGCTGGATTGATGTCGGTTGTAATAACTGGGAACCTTGGAGTGCCTGCGCTTGCGATCGAAGCTCCTTCGCCGGCTGCTCTCAAACCAACTACTGCGGCCAGGTGCGTTTTTGTGATGATCCTCCCAACTCCAACGAGTATCAAATAAGCTGTTGTAATCCTGGAGGCGGTGGCGGAGGTGGCGGCGGCGGTGGCAACAAAAAATCTGCGCTTCTCATCCAGTTACTTGACCCACAACTCAACTCTTTTCTACCGATTTTCACTTATTGTCGGCCAACTCAAGCTCCTATCACTATCACTTCATCATCATACTCACCTAGACCCCTTCTTACAAAAAATGATATTATTATTAATCCTATCCTGTCGACAACTCCAACTCCAGATTTTCCCTCAACAAAAAACTTTCCATCGCCTACCGGATATAACCTCTGCTATACTTACACTGCCTCCTTATGCAAAGTCAATTGTACTTCATCTCCTTGTAAAACTGTTCAGTGCGAGTCTGTTAAACCTTATTCTTTTGTCATATTTGATAATGCAGCTGCCAATACCGGCGGCGGCATCTCAGACCCTAATAATTTTCTTACTGTTATTGGTGTTACTCCAATACAAAATAATAACATCAAAACAGGTAATTACTATCCTTATTGTCGCAATACAAATAATATTGGTGAATTGAAAGGCTGCTATACCTGGAACACAGGTATCTCCACAGGCTATCGCGCCCTCTACTACATTGTCATCACCAAAACCCCTGGTCAAACAGAAGACCAGCTTTTTATCAAACTTAAAAACACCTCTTTTTACTCTTCAAAACCTCTAATGAATCTCATCCCTCAAAACCCTGCTGCTTACGATAGTGATGATGATGCCTCTTCTAACTTTATCATTGGCGATGCCGGCCTTGTCGCTGCTTCTTACCTCTACATCAACTCTCTAAACCCTTCAGCCAAACCTAATCCTCAAAACCAATTTTTAACTGAGTATCCTCTCTCCAAAAAATTTTCTCTTGCTGATTTTTTTGCCTACCTCAAAGCGAGAAAAAACCACACCAAAATCACCTCCCTCTCCCAGATCACCCAAAACGGTATATATCTTGCTGATTCCTCTTTTACCTCAATTACCATCAACGACACCAACAAAACCCTTTTTGACGGTAAAAAAGTCCTTCTTGTTGCTCCCGCATCAACTATCACCATCAATACCACCTCCTTCTCACCTACCTCTGGCTCTTTAGGCATTATTGCTGATACAATAGACTTTTCCTCATCTTTAACTGAAGCTCAAGGCCTTTTTATCGCCAACACCATCAATACCGGATCAACTGTTAACCAAGGGTTAAAAATCATTGGCAATCTGATTGCTTTTCAATATTTAAACAATCAAAGAAGATGGATGAATTCAAGCATACCAACAGTCTTTGTCGTTTTTGATCAGCAAAAATATCTCGATCTTTTGCCTTATTTAAATACTGTCTCCTATAACTGGCAGCAAACCCAATAATAATCGTCTAAGTAGTAATATAAAGTAGAAAGTATTTAGTATTAAGTATTAAGAATAATTAACCTAATTATTCTAATTAACCTAATTGATCTAATTTCTAAAATAATAATAAATAAACTAATAAACAAATTTTTAATCAATAATAAATATTTAAATTTTTAATATATTAAAAATTAACTTATTAAAAATTGATTAAAAATTTATTATTTAATAATTTGTTATTATTAAATGGCTTGCCCGCCATAATGTTTTAAACTTTAGGAAGGTTACCCACTATAATGTTGTAAACTTTAGGCGGGCTTGCCAGCCATAATGGACGAAGTCCTTTAGGAAGAGGTTAACAGATTCAACTGATTAAACCGTATTCCTATCATTCCCGTGGTTTCCTGTCATTCCCGACCTGATCGGGAATCCTTGTTTCCGAGCAATCGGGAATCCTTGTTCCCGCAAAGGCGGGAATCTATAAAAACATTATCAAATCCTCCCAATCCAGTCTTCCATTTTCATTTCTGTCAAAAGGCAAAAGTTTCTCAAACCTTAAAAAATTATTTTCTTTTTGAAAAACAATATATTTTTGTCTTGGCAAATACTTCTTTTTCAAAATCACTACCCGGTAAAGCTCATCCAAAGCGATATTTTGAATCTCATCAATCATTCCTTTTCCGTCTTTAACCGCTACTCCCTTTTTCTTAAAAACCAATCTCTCATCAATATCAAAGATCTGAATCTCAAAATCATCGCCTCTGCCTTTTCCTATCGGCCAAAAATCAACTTGAAAACTCAGGCTTGGCAAAGGCAGAACCTGAAACTGCCAAAAAGACGACTCCAAAACCACTTTATCATCCTTTTTCAAAACAAACTTCACCTTCATTTGATCAACTTTAACATCAGTTTTTAAACTGAAATTAATCTCTTTCTCCTCAAAAGGCTTGATATTTTTCAAACTCTCTATCAAAAAATCCTTATTTTTAAGCTGATTGCTAACAATAAAAAGCTTGTAGCCGTCTTTTTCATCCCAGATTGACTGACCTTGATTTTTTAAAGTGATTTTAAAATCATACTTTGACTTTTCAACCAGTTCTTTTGGCAGATTAAAAAATATCTTTCCTTTATCCTCCTGTTCAGGCGCTCCTTTTATTTTAGAAAGCGATTGAACCGCAAAATACTGCTTGTAAAAATCATCCTGCTGATATTTTTTCCAGGAAAATTCTAAAAAAGGCGCTCCCTGATAATCTAAAATAAAAGGGGTAACCGCTTTAACTTGCGGATCTTGACTCCAGACCTCCTGAAAAGCTATCTGAAAATAAGAAGCTGCTAGATCTTCTGTTATTAACTTTTGACTTTTGCCTTTTGAATTTTGAGTTTTTTTCCATCCTGTTTCTGTGATAAAAACCGGTAAATTTTTTTTCAATCCTAAATTTTTCAAAAGATTCATTTCCCATTGATAAGTCCTCACAGTCCCTCGGCCAAAATCATAAGGCGAACCGGAAAAATCAGGATTAGGATAAGAATGAGACACCCAGCCGTCAATATAATCAAAAATGTTGATAAATTTTAAGGAAGAAATTTTTCTTAAAAACTTCTCTTCATCCTCCATCCCCGGTGGCCAGGAAGGAGCTGAGGCGTCAAAACCAGCCATCATCACAAAAAAATCTTTATTTTTTTCTTTTAAGGCTTTAGAAAAAGCTAAAACTACCTCAAAATAGCTTTTTTCATCAACCTCTCCTCCCCACTCACTACCATGATTTGGCTCGTTAAACAAAACGATATAGCGCTCTTTAATTACCCAGTTTAAAGAGTCTAAAAACTCAACCCAGTCTTTAGCATCAGAGACCTCAGGCCGACGCCAGTTTTCACCAAGAGGAGATGTCGCTAAACGGATAATTGGGATAAGATGAAGCTCGCGCATTTTATCAAAAACTGCCTGCCATTTTTCTTTGCTTCTGTCATTTTCCTGAATCACCAAAGTGACATACCCCCAATCACCACCAGTTGAATTAACAAGATTTCTTGCTTCCTCTAACGCTTTAAAATCAGGCTGAGCCAGATGAATACCATAGATATTATTAGATTGGGCAAATATTGAGATGGGGGAAAATAATAAAATAAGCAATAAAAATAAATGTTTCATAAATTGACCTAATTAACCTAATTTCTAATTGATCTAAATAATTTCCAATTATCCAATTAATTAGAATTCAAGCATTTTTTAGGTCAATTAGGTTAATGCTTCTGCTTTCACTCCCGCTTTCTTAAGTAGCTCTATTCCTTTTTTATCATGATGGCTCATCTGACAAACCACCCTTATAATCCCCGCATTGATAATCATCTTAGCACAGGTTGAGCAAGGATTAGAAGTAGCGTAAAGAGTCGCTCCTTTTGTTGAGACACCAAGATATGAGGCTTGAATGATCGCATTTTGCTCAGCATGAAGACAAATGCAGGACTCTTCATCCTCACCTCTTTTCAAAATCCCTTTTTCTCTTTTTAAACATCTTTCGCATCCGCCTTGAGTACAGTTTTTTATCCCGTAAGGTGTGCCATTATAGCCTGTTGATAAGATTCGAAAATCCTTGACAATCACCGCGCCAACCTGACGCCTCAAGCAATCAGCTCGACTTCTAACCACCTCAGCTATCCTCATAAAATACTCATCCCAGCTTGGTTTTTTCATAAAAAAATTATAACATAATAGCATATATTCCCGAAATCAAACAAGGACAGTCCTTGTTAAGGACTGTCCTTGAAATTTAATAAGTAAGTATTATGGCGCTTTCTCCTTGTCCCAACAGGCCGTCCGCAACCGCGGAGGTTGCGGAGGCTATTGAAAAAATATTAGCGTTAATTTTTTTGATTATTTTTTCTCCGCTTTTTTTGATTTTGTATTTTTTAATCAAACTGACTTCAAAAGGACCGTTTTTTTTCAAACAAAAAAGATTAGGCAAAAACAAAAAACCTTTTGTCATCTATAAAATCAGAACAATGATTGATAACGCTGAAAAATACCAATCTCAAGTGGAAAATCAAGCTGACGGTCCGGTATTTAAAAACTACCAAGATCCTCGGCTGACAAAAATCGGCAAAGTTATCTCCCGTTTTGGGATTGATGAGCTTCCTCAACTTATAAATATCTTAAAAGGCGAGATGAGTTTTGTTGGTCCAAGACCTTTGCCAGTTTTTGAAGCCAAAAAGATCCCCAAAAAATATCAAAAAAGATTCTCGGTAAAACCAGGGATTTTTTCTTCATGGGTTGCCCAAGGCGCTTTTCATCATGATTTTGATTACTGGATGAGGCTTGATCTTCAAGATATCAAAAACAAAGGTTTTTTTTATGACTTGTCAATTTTTTTAAAGTCAGTTCTCTTTGTGTTAAAATTAATCTTATGTACAAAATCCAAAAAGGACTAATTATTCAAAAAATTGACGATAAAATAATGATTTTTGATAACAAAAAATCTTTTCTTTATACATTAAATAAAACTGCTTCTGAGATTTTTAATAATCTAAAAAAAGGTTTTTCAAAAGAAAAAATTATTTCTTTGATGATGAAAAAATATTTAATAAAAAAAGAAAATTTAGAAAAAGATGTTGATTTTCTAATTGAAAATTTATTAAAGGAAAAAATTATTAGCAAATGAAAACTAGTTTAAAAAAAACTTTAACTTTTTTTCAAAAAAATTATTTTTTTTTGATTCTTTTGTCTTCATTTTTTTTTATTGGTTTTTTTTCTTTTTGGAAAACTTTTTTTGCTAAGCCAACTTATATCTATGCCAAGGTCCAGATTAGTCAAGGTCTTTGGTGGACGCAAACAAACAGATCGCCAGTTTTTTTTATCAAAAATCTAAAAACCGGTCTTGAAGAAAAAAATTTTTTAGGAGAAACTATCGCTCAAGTTCTTTCAGTAAGATATTATCCTTTAAATGATTTTAATTTAAATAATCCTAATCAACACGATATTTATCTTCTAATTAAACTTAAAGTTAATAAATCAAAAACTAATCATTATAACTTCAAAAGGTCCAATATCGCCGTTGGCTCACCAGTTGATTTTGAATTTCCTCAAATCCAGTTTTCCGGGACAATCATTGATTTATCAGAAACGCCTTTTAAAGACAATCTTGTTGAAAAAATCATTTATCTGGAAAAGCCTTATGGTTATTCATGGGAAGCTGATCAGATAAAAATCAATGATTATTATTTTGATGGTCAAGAAAAAGTTTTTCAAATAATAGATAAAAATGTCAGTAATAATATAAATAGTTTTAATATTGGAAGATTTTTAACAAATAATTTTTTTGTTAATCCAGAAGATATTAGCGATTACAAACTGATAAAAATCAAAGCAAAAATAAAGTTAAAAAAAGAAAAAAATTATTTTATTTTTGGCGAAGAACAGATTATCAAGCCAGGAGGGACTTTAAATATTGAGACAAATAATTTTTATTTTCAAGACTACTTGATTACTAACTTAGAATAGTTGAAAAAGTCAGTAAGCTGATTATAAAATGATTTTATAAGGAAAAATTATGAAAATCAAATTAAAGAAAAAATATCAGGCTCAAGTGCTTTTAATTGTCATTATGGTTTTAGCGACAGTGATCACTGTTGTTTTATCTGTCTCTTTTCAAACTATCACTGACACCAAAATCACTAAACTTGAAGAAGAAAATCAAAAAACTTTAGCTGCCGCTGAAGCTGCTATTGAGGCGGCTTTAAAAGAAAACACCACGGTGATCTTAGGCCAGGGCAGTCTTTCTGGTTTTTCAGGTTTTCAAGGACAAGCAACTTTTGAAATCATTGTTGATAATAAATTTGAAACTTCATTAATTGATAAAGATAACTCTTATACTTTTTATCTTGGAGATTATGATATGAACAGTTATCAAATTGGTCCATCAATCGCCGAAAATATTGAAATTTGTTTTCAACAAAAATCAACTAATCCAGCTTTAGAAATCACCTTAGTTAAAACCTCAGGGGTCAAAAAATATCTTATTGATCCAAGTTTAAGAATTAATAATGCCTCTTCTCCATCAAATATCTGCAATGGCAACTCTTCTTATAATTATTCTTATATTATCCCAGCGGCTGATATTGGCAATGATAGTAAAATAATTATCGTCAGGGTTCTTTTTCAATCATCAAAATTAGCTTTTTTTAGAACTTCACCCTTTCCTCTCCAAGGAAAAACTGTCTCTTCTTCAGTTGTCTCTCAAAAATCAGGTGTCTCCAAAAAAATCACTCTTTTTCAAACATATCCCCAAATCCCTCCTGACTTTTTTTATACCTCGTTTTAAATATCAGTTAAATCATTTAAGCCCCGCCTAAAGGACTTCGTTCATTATGGCGGGCAAGTCCCGCCTAAAGCTTGACGCATTATTGGCGGGCAAGCTATTTAAATAGGTTGAATCAGTAATATTGTTTTGTTATTTGTCTTTCTTTGTCATCCCCGATCTAATCGGGGATCTCATATGGTTAATGGATTCCCGTTTACACGGGAATGACAAGAAAGCGAGATTCCCGATTGCTCGGGAACAAGGATTCCCGACTACTCGGGAATGACAGGAAAAAAAGATAGGGAATGACAAAAATACAGTTTAATCAGTTAAAATCAGTTAAAAATAATAAATAATAACCAATAA
>JBBILA010000038.1:0-7408 GCA_037445105.1 Candidatus Microgenomates bacterium | reverse complement strand
CAGCCACTAGTTTTTTTCCTTTCGATTTCATTACCTTAATATAATTTAATGTTTCTAAACTAATTTCATAGTACTCTTCGTGAAGTTTTTTTTCTTTTAAATTTTGATTGGTTATTGGTGCAAAAGTTCCTAAACCAACATGCAAAGTAATAAAACGCTTATCTATTTCTTTTTTTTCAAGCTTATCAAAAACTCTTTTGGTAAAATGAAGAGAAGCAGTCGGAGCGGCTGCTGAACCTTCTTTTTGAGCAAAAATCGTCTGGTATTTTTTCATTAATTGTTCTTTTTTTAAAGGAGTTTTTTTTAGATAAAGAGGAATCGGCATCTCGCCGTATTTTTTTAACAAAAAAAATAATTTTTCTTGAGAAAAATCATATCTAGCATCAAAAATATTTTTATCCTGGCTTAAAATCTCCAAAAAATCACCGTTTTCAAAAAATAATTTCTCACCAACAATAATTTTTCTATCAACTATCACTGGGACAATATTTTTCTTGTTAATTTCATTAACTAAAAACAACACAATTACTTTTCCACCGGTTTTCTTTTTCATTTGAACTCTTGCTGGCAATACTTTAGTATTGTTTAAAATCAAAAAAGAACCTTTTGGAAGATATTTATCAAGATTAAAAAAACGATCAAAATAAACTTTATTTTTCAAAGTATCATAAACAAAAAGCTTAGAAAAATCACGAGGTGATGATGGTCTTAAAGCAAGATTTTCTTTTGGCAAAAAATAATCATAATTTTTTAAATTCATTTTAAAGAATAATTCCAAGACCAATAATTACTAAAGGCAAAACATACATCATAACAGATTTTATCGTCACTGATCCTGAAACAGGAATTGTTGGTGTCTGAGTATTAGTTGTTCCTTGGGGGGTTAAAGTTGATGTTGTCTGAGCGATAATTATCTCGGTTGGTGTTGGGGTATTAGTTGATGTTAAATTAGGAGTATTGGTTGGTTGATTTGGAGGTGTGGTTGGCGTAGATGTTGGAGTTGATATTGGAGTAGATGTTGGAATTAATGTTGGGGTTGAAGTTGGAGTTAAGATTGGAGTATTAGTTGGTATTTCTGTTGGAGTTAAGGTTGGAGAAGGATTAATTTGATTTTGATTATTATTTTTATTACAAGCTACAGGACCTATACGGGTAATAAAAACATTTCCCCAATCAATTTGCTCACTGCCACAATCATCAGGACCACCATCAAAACAAAATGTCTGTTCTCCACCTCCAAGATTACCTAAAAACCTAGGATTATCTTGACATCCTTGATTACCTATATTAGTTATTCGATCACATTTATAATGATAGGCATCACCTCCGCTTGCATTTTCACATTTAAAACATTTATTATTTGAACGACTACATACACCATCTGAACTAAAATAATAATTTCCACAGCCTCTTTCTTTTAAAACTTGATTACAAGTTCTAGTAGTAGATTTTAAACAAAAAGTACATTTAGGATTACCTACTCCAATACCACATTGAAACCAATGAGGTGGTGTTTGATTGTTTGAGCAAAAACCTTCTGTTATCTCTTCTTTAATCCCACCCGGTCCACATTCTTTACTAGATTCAACACAAGCATTTTTCTCACTTAACCATTTACAAGCATAACTTTTTCCATTTGCCTTAGGCGGAGAACAAGCAGCATTACAATCTTTTTGATTATCTATTGTTGAACATTTTACACCAGCTGCTTTTTGTCTTGTTGATATTAAACGTTGAGTCATATAATAACCAGTAAAAAAAACTACAATTAAAAGTAAAAAAATATTAGCTATTAAAAAAAATTTTTCTGATTTTTTTTGATGTTTTGTTTTTAAAGGAGTAAAATTATCCATAAAAAAAATATAATATAATTATCTCTCTATCTCAACAAATTCATAATTTAAATCATTGATTTTTGATTTTTTTCTAAATACTATTTTTTGAAAAACAGAATATTCGGGAAAAAAACAATCAGCTTCAGGATATTCTTTATCAATTAAAGTCAGATAAAGTTTATCGGCATATTTTATCCCCTGCTGATAGATGCTAGCGCCACCAATAATAAAAATCTCTTTTTTAAAACTTTTTCCTTTTTCAATCGCCTCTTCCAATGAATGACAAATTAAGCATCCGGAAGCAAAAAAATTTTTATCTCTTGTAACAATAATATTGACTCTTTCAGGCAATGGCCTAAATTTTGAAGGCAAAGATTCATAGGTTTTCCTTCCCATAATCACTACTTGTCCTTTTGTTAATTTCTTAAATCTTTTCATATCCTCAGGTATATGCCACAAAAGCTGATTATTTTTCCCAAGTTCACGATTTTTTCCAATTGCCGCAATTATTGAAATTTTCATTTTTTTAGGCCTCCGCAACCTACGCGGTTGCGGACGGCTTGTCAAAACAATTTATTTAACATCAAAAATATTCTTTTTTTCACCTAAATAACCACCACTCACAGATAAAGGAGCTTTAAGTGGCGGATGATATTGATAATCCAAAAGCTCAACATACTCAGGTTTAAACTCATCAATGGTTTTAAATCGATGAGTAAATCTGATTTTCGGAAAAGGATAAGGTTTTCTTTTTAACTGTTCTTTTGCTTGCTGAAGATGCATTTCATATAGATGAACATCGCCAAAAGTATGAACAAACTCCCCTGGTTTATAACCAGTAACCTCAGCAATTACCAAAAGCAAAAGCGCATAGGAGGCGATATTAAAAGGAACACCAAGAAAAATATCTGCTGAGCGCTGATAAAGTTGAAGAGAAAGATAACCGTGATTGACGTTTAACTGATATAAGTTATGACAGATTGGAAAATGAGAAGTATCCTCATAACGAGCCATTGTATAAAGATACTCGGGATTCCACGAAGTCACCAAAGCATTGTGAGCATTTGGATCTTTTTTAATCTCGTTAATTGCCCAAGAAAGCTGATCAATGGTTTTTCCATAACGAGTTGGCCAACGGCGCCAAAGCTCACCATAAATTCTCGGCAACTCTCCCCATTTTTTAGCAAATTCTTCATCAGTTTTAATTTTTTCAATAAACTCTTCTTTTGTAATTTTTGATTTTTCATTTTTAATTTTAAATTTTCTATAGGGGTAGTCATCCCAAATATGAACATCATGATCAACTAAATATTTGATATTTGTCTTCCCTGACAAAAACCAATAAAGCTCATACAAAACTCCTTTAAAATAGACTTTTTTTGTTGTTAGTAAAGGAAATTCGCCTTTTGAAAGATCAAATCTTATTTGTCTTCCAAATAAAGAATAAGAAGCATCTCCTGTCCCCCGGTCAACCTTTCTAACACCTTTTTCTAAAATTTCTTTTAATAAATTTAAATATTGATATTCCTGATGCATGTATAAATGTTAAAATTTAGAAAAATAAATGTCAATTATAATTGAAAAAGAATTTTTCCATTGATAGTTGTTTGATTTTTGACCTTCTTTTGAGAAAGATTTTTTAACTGAGCGACAAACTCGCTTATAACTTGAAGATTTTTCGGCTGATTAGGAAAAATTTTAAAAGGCGATAAAAAAGGAGCATCAGTCTCCAAAACCAGCATCTCTAAAGGAACTTTTTTGATAAACTCTTGTTTTTCTGAAGAATAAATCAGATCACCATCAACCCCGATAAAAAACTGGTTTTTTTTAGCATATTCTAAAAGCTCAAGATCTGGCTCACAACAGTGAAAAACCGCCTTTTTTTCAAGACCTTTTTTTTCTTTTTCTAAAACCTCAAAAAGGTCTTTTTTGGCTTCGCGGTTATGGATAATCACTGACTTTTGATATTTTTTTGCCAGTTTTATTTGTTTTTCAAAAATGATTTTTTGAAGATCAATAAATTCTTCATCAACCTGATAGTTTTGATGGCGGGTTTTTTTGTATAAATGACGGTCAATGCCAATCTCACCAACGGCAACCACTTTTTTATTTTCCAGAAGTTTTTCTATTTCAAAAACAAAAGATTGAAAGTCAGCTTTTTTTTGATAAATTTCAAAAACATGATGAGGATGGATGCCAACTGCCGCATAAAGACCCTGGTATTTTTTTGCCAGATCAATCGCTTTTTTTGAGGTTTTGATATCTGTTCCAGGAACAACAATAGAATTTACTCCTTGATCTTGAGCGCTTTTTATCACTTGCTCAACATTTTTTTTAAAAACTTTAAAATTTAAATGACAATGAGTATCAAACATATTGAAATTAGAAAAAAATCAGTTTAGACTTAAATTAAATTATATCAGCTTATGACAATTTTTATTGCCGCGGATCACCGAGGCTTTGATTTAAAAAACTTAATTATTGAATATCTTCATGAGAAAAATATCAGAATTGAAGATCTTGGCGCTTATGAAAAAGACCCTCTTGATGATTATCCCGACTATGCTAAAAAGGTCGCTCAGGCAGTCCTTCAGAATTTAGACAATAATCTAGGGATTGTCATTTGCGGATCAGGGGTGGGAGTGGCTATCGCTTGCAATCGGTTTAAAAATTTAAGAGCTGGGGTGGCTTTTTTGCCTGAGCAAGCAAAACACGCTCGAGAAAATGACCATATCAATATCTTGTCTTTACCGGCTGATTATCTTTCGGCTGATGAGGCTTACAAAATAGTTGATGCTTTTTTGGAAGCTTTACCAAAAAATGAAGAAAAGTATCTTCGACGAATCAAAAAATTAGATGAGCTTTAAAAACTGATTTCTAAATTTTTCACAAGAAAAAAATTTGCTTCTTTGAAAAGCTTTTTCTTTTAAATCATCTCTTAATTTTTCATCAGTTAAAATTTTTTTGATTTTTGAAGCAATCTCGTGAGGATTTTCTGGATCAACAAAAAGAGCTTGTTTTTGAGAGATCTCTTGAAAAACCGGAATATCAGATAAAATTGAAGGACACTTTTGAGATGAGGCTTCAAGATAAGAAAAACCAAAACCTTCATCACGAGAAATCAGGATATTGGCTTGAGCTTTTTGATAAAGACTAATGATTTCCTCATCAGTTAAAAATCCAGGAAAAATAAACCGAGAATCATCTTTTGTTTCTTTTAAAAACTCTTTTAATTCATACTGCCAAGGATGATTTAATTTTAAAAAGCTTGATGCCTTATTTTGAATTTTAGTAGGAACACCCCCTCCAAACTCATCGGGCTCCTTAAAAAAATTCAAAACAGGCATTTTCGCTTTTTCTGATAACTGCTCAAATATTTTTCCGACAAAAACACAAGAGACATCAGCAAGCTTTATAGCTTTTGCAAGATTAACTAAATTTTTATTCCAGGTAGCATCGCCAATATAAAGAAAGTAGTTGGTATTAAGTATTAAGTCTTTAGTATTAAAAAAGTTTGTTTTGTTTTTTTCCTTGATACTAAATACTGAATGCTTTCTGCTAAATACTTTTGGCAGGCAAGGATAGATAACTTTTACTTTATCGCTTTTTATTTTTAACTTTTCAACAATATCTTTTTTTGAAACATAAGAATCAGTGATAATCAAATCATAGTTTTTTAAAGCTAATTTATTTAAAAAGATATTTAAACTACCGCGGACTCCCGCAGGAAAATGAGAAGGATATTTTAAAGGAATAAGATCGTGGATGATGGCAATCTGCTTTTGAGCAATTTTTTTCATTATCAAGGGCGGTTGTAAAAAATTGAAAAAAGGATTGATAAAAACCGGAAAAAACGAAGAATTTATCACTTGAAACTTATTGATAAAATTCCATTCAGGAAAGTTTTCTTTTAAAATCTGCAAATAACGACCCACTCCTCTTTTCGCGCTTAGCTTATCAGCTTGAGTTGGATCAAAAACAAAAATTTTCGACATGAGTAAATTATAATATAAAAATTATTTTTGAATTAAAAAATACGAGTCTTAAAATTAAATCAAATTCTTGTATTTTCTCTACCTTCAGAAAAATAAGACCCTTCGAGAGTTGAATCCCTAGTAGTAGTATAATTTTCTAGAATTTTATTTAAAAATCTTCTTTTGTCCTCTGGATTATTTCTACTTATTAGTTGTTCTAAAACTTCTTGACCAGCAGGGCTTAATTCACCTAAAACAGATTTTGCCCAATGAGGCGGGTTAAAAAAAACTTTTAACTGGGCTATTAATGATTCTTTATCTCTTTGAACTTCTGCTAAATTTATTAATCCTTCAATTAATCTTTCACGATTAAATTCTAAAATATGAGATACTAAATTTAAATCAGGTAATTTTCCTCTTAAAGATTCTCTTAATTTTCCTATTTGTTCTTCTAGTATTCTTTTATGATATCCTCCATCAAAAAAATAACCTCTATATTTTTTGATTGCTTCTTCTAATTCATTTAATGGTAATGAACCGTCAAATATTCTTCTAAGATCAATTTCAAAAGGTGGAGGAGGAGAAACCATATTAATAAGTAGAAGAGGAAAATCTCTCTCCTGATTTCCAAAATATTCTTGTAATTTTTCAATTAAAAATGAAGAATTGTAATTCCTTCATCCGAACATCCTATATCATCAGGAAAACCTATTTTAATAGCAAGTGATCTTTTTTTCCTTTCCTTCTTGATCTTTATTTTTTGATTCAAAAGAATTTAAAAAAGAATTCCAAATTTGTTCATATGATAACAATTTTCCATCAGAATCAACTAAAATAGTGTCAGGTTGAATAACTACCCAATCTTGTCTTCTCAATTGTTTCCCAATATTATTAATTAATTTATTTTTTCCAGTTAAAAAAGGACCTGCTATAATGTGAATTCCTCTTGGGTTTTGAGTTATTTTTTGAATAATTTCTTGATGTTGTGTATTATATCCACAAAATATATTTCTCATTATAAAATATAAAATAGTATAAAAAATCCAGAGAATCTAATAAGAAAAAAATTTGTTTATAATCTAATAAGGCCAGATAATCTAGCTAACATTCCCACACCATTTCCAACACCAGCACTGAAAGAAGCTATAGCAAAGTATCTAGCCGCTGTAAGATCTAGTACTCCGACATGTGCAAGTTCTAAAGAAGCTAATCCTAATGCTGCAAACCCTAAACTTGTTAAAAATGAAATTCTTGCTTCTGTCGAAATACCAGTTGCAAAACCACAGCTAACTCCAGCTAAACCTAATACCCACTCAAGTGCTTGTGGAGAAATAGAGTCTTCTTCTAAAAAATTAGCTATTTTAGGGCCTGTTATAGCCATTAATCCACTAATAATTTCTGCTTTCGGTTTTATCATAATATGATTAATATTATACCATAAATTATATTTTTTTCAAGTTTGTGTATAGGTTACATACATTTGAGACTCTTGAGGTAAAATTTTTAACAGATAGTTGATAGGTGAAATATTGCCTAATGATTTATGAACACGTTTTGTATTATACCAGATCAAATAATCAACTAAAGCATTGTTAAAAT
>JBBILA010000037.1:0-7471 GCA_037445105.1 Candidatus Microgenomates bacterium | reverse complement strand
GAAAAAATGAGACTTAAAGTTGGTCTTAATGGTTTTGGTCGGATTGGCCGAGTCTTTACCCGAATTGCTTTATTAAAAGACGCTTTTGATATCGTTGTTATTAACACCAGAAAAACTCCTTCATCAATGATGGCTTATCTTTTGCAGTATGATTCGATTTATCGTCGTTTTGAAAAAGAGGTTTCTTATGATAATGAAGGATTAGTTGTTGATGGAAAAAAAATTTTTACGACTCAAATCGCTGAAATTGATCAGCTTAATTGGTCAAAATATGGTGTTGATGTCGTTGTTGATGCGACTGGGGCTTACACTAAGATGGAAGAGCTAAAAAAACATCTAAAGGGAACTGTGAAGAAAGTAATTTTGACGGCACCAGCCAAAGATGAAGTGACACCGACGGTAGTTTTAGGGGTGAATGATGATACTTTTGATTTTAAAAACAACCCGGTGATTTCGATGGCCTCTTGTACGACCAATTGCGCCGCACCAATGTTTAAGATTTTAGACGAAAATTTTAAAATTGTTTCTGGATTTTTAACGACCATTCATGCCTATACTAATTCCCAAAATTTAGTTGACGACTCAGGCAAAAAACCTGATCGAGCTCGGGCAGCCGCGATTAACATCATTCCTTCAACCACCGGAGCGGCAAAAGCCGTTGCTCGCGTTCTTCCCTCTTTAAAAGGAAAAATTGATGGTATGTCTTTGCGAGTCCCGGTACCAACGGTTTCCTTTACTGATGTTTCAGCCGTTGTTGAAAAATTAACGTCTGTCGATGAAGTCAATCAATTATTTAAAAAATATAGCCAAGAAAAAATGAAAGGAATTTTAGCCTATCAAGATCAAGTCTTAGTCTCATCAGATTATATCGGTCATCCAGCTTCTTGTATTTTCGATGCGAATTATACCAAAGTTATTGGAGGTAATCTAATCAAGGTTTTTGGCTGGTATGACAATGAGTGGGGGTATTCGACAAGATTAGTTGAATTGGTTGAATTAGTTAAAACTAGTTAAAATTGGTTACAATCAGTTGAAATCAGTTAAATCAGTTGAATCGGTTAACTGGTGGCTGGTTTACTGGTTAGCGGGTTGTTTCCCTTTGTCATTCCGAGCGAAGACCCAATTCTATCAGGATGGAATTGAGGAATCTTTTTATATTTAAGATTCCTCCACTCGCTTCGCCCCGACAAGTCGGGACTTCGCTTGGTCGGGATGACAAATCCACTGCTGTCATCCCCGCGAAAGCGGGGATCTCTGTTCCCGCGAAGGCGGGAATCTCTAAAAGGTTATAAGATTCCCGTTTGCACGGGAATGACAGGAATGTGGTTAACTAGTTGCTAGTTAACTGGTTTTTTATATGTTTCATGTTTTATGTTTTATGTTTTATTTTAAAGGTGTTAGGAGTTAGACATTAGTTGTTAATTTTTTATGTTACGTTTCATAGATGAAGTTGATATCAAAAATAAACGCGTTCTTCTTCGGGTTGATTTTAACGTCTCATTAAATCCGGATCATACGATTGCCAATGATGAGCGGATTCGTCAGGCTTTACCAACGATTAAGTTTTTATTAGAAAAAAACAACCAGTTGATTATTCTTTCCCATCTTGGTCGACCAAAAGGGGTTGATCCAAACCTTTCTTTAAGACCTGTCGTTGAGCGATTAAAATCTTTTTTAACAGACGTGAATATTGGTTTATATTCTACAATTGAAGAGTTAAAAAAAGGGGAAGAACCGATAAAATTTTTAGAGAATATTCGCTTTTTTCCTCAGGAAAAAAATTATTCCACTTTATTTGCCAAAGAGTTAGCTTCTTTAGCCGATGTTTATGTTAATGACGCTTTTGGAGTCTGTCATCGGGCTGATACTTCAGTTGTTGGACCACCAAAATTCATACCTGCTTATGGTGGTTTACTTTTAAAAAAAGAAATTACCATGATTGAAAAAATTATTAAACATCCAAAAAAACCAGTAGCGGCAATTGTTGGAGGAGCAAAAATTTCCACCAAAATTGGTTTGCTTGAGCGGTTGTTAAAAATAGTTGATTATCTGATTGTTGGTGGAGGATTGGCTAATACTTTTTTGAGAGCTCAAAATATAGAGATTGGTAAAAGTCTGTATGAAGGAGAAGAAGCGGTTGAACTCGCTCGCCGTTTTTTAGCCAAACAAATGACTGAAAAACCTTATATTTTTCTCCCCAAAGATGTCGTTGTTGCTAGAGATAAAGAAAGTCAAGTTTCTCGAGTGATTAAGATTAAAGATATAAGTCAAGATGAGGCGATTTATGATTTTGGACCAGAAAGCTTGGCTGAGATTGGTAATATTTTAGCTAAAGCAAAAACGATTATTTGGAATGGTCCTATTGGTTATTTTGAAAACCCGGTTTTTCGCCAGGGGACAGATTTTATTTATTATTCAATTGCTAAAAACAGTGAAGCGATTTCTTTAGTCGGTGGCGGTGATACTTTGGCGGCGATCTCCAAAAAAGAGTATCTTGATAAAATCACTCATATCTCAACCGGTGGGGGAGCGATGCTTGAATTTATTGAAAAAGGGACTTTGCCGGGAATTGAAGCCTTAAAGTAGAACGTAGAATTTAAAACGTGGAATCCCGAAGGGGTCGCGTTGGGACGTCTAACACCTTTAGAATAAAACATAAAATATCATCTAAAAACTATATGAGATTCCCACTTTCGTGGGAATGACAGAAAGGTAACTATGAATGATTGGAAATGATAGAAAGGTAACTATGAATGATAATGTTGTTAACTGTTATTCTCTAGCAATCGGGAATCCTTGTTTTCATGAAAATGGAGATCCCAATCAATGTCATTCCCGTGTAAACGGGAATCTTGATTTCTTGTTATTCTCGAGCAATCAGGAATCTAATAAACATAAAAATTTCTAATTAACCTAATTGATCTAATTGACCTAATTAACCTAATTGAAACATAAAACATAAAACATGAAACATAAAACGTAGAAAAAATTAACCTAATTTATAAATAAATAATAAATAAATTAATAAACAAATTTTTAATCAATAACAAATATTTTAATTTTTAATATATTAAAAAAAATTGATTAAAAATTTATTATTTGTTATTAAAAATTTTTTTGTTATTTTGTTTATGTTATATTTTCAAAAACTCTTTTACTCCGCGGATACCAACAATAATTAATGAAGAATAAAAGGCTAAAATTAGAAGATTAACGAAAGCGATTGGTTGGGTGTGAAAAACTTGATTTAAAAGAGGATGATAAAGGAGAAGAGGTTGAATAAGAAATGGAAAAAGAAAAGCGATGATAAATACCGGATGAAAAAGAAGATAAAAATGAGAAATAATATGACGATGAGAAAGAAAAAGATCAATGAGAATCACTGGTTGAAAAAAAACCATCGCTGTAAAAATATTAGTCAGATTGGGTTTGAAGATAGCAATAAAAGAAACTAAAACAAAAGTAAGAAAGCCAACAGAGAAAATATAGTAAAAATCAATTTCATCCAAAATTGTCATTTTTTTTCTTGGGGGTTTTTCTAAAATCTTTTTATCATCTGGAGAGAAGGCTAAAGAAATAGCTGGCAAGCCGTCAGTAGCAATATTGATATATAAAAGTTGGATTGGAGTTAAGATTGGCCAGTTAAAAAGAAGAGCCGTGATAATGTAAAAAACCTCGCTGATATTACAAGCTAAAAGGTATTTAATGGCATTTTTGATATGAATAAAAATATTTCGCCCTTGCTCAATGGCAGAGACTAAGGTGGCAAAGTTATCATCAGTAATGACAATATGAGCGGTATCTTTGGCGACATCGGTGCCAGTTTTTCCCATCGCCACCCCACAATCAGCTTGTTTTAAAGCCAAAACATCATTGACACCATCGCCGGTAACGGCAACCACCTCGCCTAATTTTTGATAAAGTTTTACTAGTCGGTATTTATCTTCCGGATTGGTGCGGGCAAAAATTTTTGTTTTAGGTAAAATTTTTAAAAGTTCCTCGTCTGAATATTCTTTTAAAATTTTTCCGGTTAAAATATCTTCGCCTTTTTC
The DNA here is from genome assembly GCA_037445105.1 of Candidatus Microgenomates bacterium. Lineage (GTDB taxonomy): Bacteria > Patescibacteriota > Microgenomatia > UBA1406 > GWC2-37-13 > GWC2-37-13. The sequence goes on along the minus strand of JBBILA010000037.1, from coordinate 3,419 downwards.
AATAATTCCCGCCTCAACGCCAATTGCTTCAGCGGTTAATTCATTATCCCCAGTAATCATCACTACTTTAATTCCTGCTTTTTTCGCTTTTAAGACTGCTTCTTTTACTTCAGCTCTTATCGGGTCAGCGATTCCCACAAAACCTAAAAAAATCTGATTTTCTTCTAAAGGTTTTTTATCAGGTTTTTTATATGAAAATGCAATCATTCGCAGTCCCTTTTGGGCAAAAGATTGAAACTCTTTTTCGATTTTTTTTCGTAAATTAGGTGTTAAAGGTTGGATTTTTTCGCCAATTTGAATAAAATTGGCAATTGATAAAATCGATTCAGGGGCGCCTTTGGTTAAAATTAATTCTTGATGGTCTTTTTTCACATAAACAGTCATTCTTTTTGTTTGAGCGCTAAAAGGAATTTCATCGATAATTTTCCATTGCTGGCGATCATTTTCATAAAAAAAACCTAAATCATTGGTAAAAAGAAGAAGTGCTCCTTCAGTGGTATCACCGACAACATCATATTCTTTGTCATGATCGATTTTTCTTACCAATGAAGCAGTTGAGCAAAGGTTGCTTGTTAAAATCATTTTTTGAAATGGATGATTAGAGAAGTGAGGTGGATTTTTAGCATCATAAAGTCTTTCATCAACCCAGATTTTTTGAACCCGCATCTCATTGGTGGTTAAAGTTCCGGTTTTATCGGTGGCGATTAGAGTCAACGAGCCCATCGTCTCAATAGCGTTTAATTTTTTAACAATCGTTTTTCTTTTTGCCATTCGCTCAACCCCGATTGATAAGATAATTGTCATCACTGCCGGAAGACCTTCAGGAACAGCGGCAACAGCTAAAGAGACAGCTAGAATAAAACTTTCAAAGGTATTTTTTTCTTTAATAAAAGAAAGAATAAAAACAACAATTGAAGCAGTGATTCCGATAATCCCAACTTGCTTGGTAAAAATTTCTAATTTTTTTTGAAGAGGAGTTTTTACCTCTTCGATTTCTTTTAAAGTTTTGGCAATCTGACCAAAACGGGTTTGATCACCAGTGGCAATCACTTTGGCAAAGGCGCGACCTTTAGCAACCGAGGTGCCAGCAAAGATGCGATTATTTTCCTCATCTTTTTCATTTTTTACAACCGGCAATGACTCACCGGTTAAAGATGATTCATTAACTTCAAAATGGGATGTTTGTAAAAGTTGGCAGTCAGCTGGTATTTTTGCTCCTTCTTCAAAATAAACAATATCACCTGGAACCAATTCACGACTGTCGATTTCAACTTCTTTTCTATCACGAATTACTCTAACTTTTGTAATGGTAATTTTTTTCAAAGAAGAAAGCGATTTTTCTGCTTGATATTCCTGATAAAGACCAAAAAAAGCGTTAAGAATAACAATTGCCAAGATAAATATCGCATCGAGAGATTCGCCGATAAAAAAAGAGATACCGGAGGCAGCCAAAAGAAGCAGAATAAGAAAGTTGTTGAATTGAGAAAGAAAAGATTTGATAAGAGTAAATCGTTTTTCCTCTTTAATCTCGTTTTTTCCGTATTCTTCAAGGAGTTTTTTTGCTTGACGAGAAGTTAAAGCCAAATGAATAATTTTTTCTTTATCCATAAAATTGATTATACAAAAAATTTTTAAATTTTTTCACCTCGGGGGTGTAAGGGGTTTATATAAAGCTCTAAAATCTAAAAATAGATACTTTTCCAAAGCTAAAAAAATTTTCTTTTTTAAGGACTGTCTATAAAAGTACGACTTTGATATAGGGATGATGGTTTTTGTTTTTGAATTGACTTTTATAATATTTTCTATTATTATAGAAAATAACCGTTAATAATTTTTAATAAAATAGAAAATTATGCTTAAAATAGAGTTTATTTGGAGAGAATTATTGGATCAGGTGATTGAAAATCATCAATCAAAATTTACAATGATTAATTTAGCTAAAAAATATTCTTTATCAACCAGTGTTGTCAATCATGCTTTAATTCCTTTGAAAGAATTAAACATTGTCAAAATTGGTAAATTTAGTTCAAGAGTTGTTGATTGGGAAAGACTTTTATTTTTTTGGGCAACAAAAAGAAGTATCAAAAAAGATATTATCTACTCGACTTTTTCTAATTTACCAGTTTACGACAGGGAAGGATTTATGCCTGCAGATGTTATTCCAACTGCTTATACTGCTTTTAGATTAAGATTTAGATATTTCCCAGCAGATTATGATCATATTTATTTTTACTCTGATGATTTAGATTTAATTAAGAAAAGATTTCCTGAAAAAAAAGGAGCACCTAATATTTTTATTATAAAACCTGATTTTTATTTGATAAGATCAAAAAAGCTTAGTTTAGCGCAGATGTTTGTTGATCTTTGGAATTTACCTGAATGGTATGCTAAAGATTTTCAAGAAGCCGTTTTATTAGAAATTAAAAAAAGATTAAGCCAATGACTAATTTTTATCAAAATTATCTTACTGATAAAAGTTTTCAACTGTTAATTGAGTTAAAGAAAAAGATTGATTTTGTTTTAATTGGCGGTTGGGCAGTTTATTTTTATACCAATGCTTTAAAATCAAAAGACATTGATATTATTGTTGATTTTTCTCAGTTAGAAAAAATTAAAAAAGATTTCTCTTTAGAAAAAAACGAAAGACTAAAAAAATATCAGATAAAAATTGAAGAAATTGATATTGATATTTATCTACCTTTTTATTCTGACTTAGGGGTTCCAGTAGAAAAAATAATTAACGAGACATTAATTATTAATGGTTTTCGATTACTTATTAGTTTTTTTAAAAGTTGTTTGGAAAATAAAAAAGTTTTTAATTGGTTTTTTGATTTTTACTTTGGAGATTAAAAGGTTTATATTAATTGATTAAAAAATAATTTCGGATAAAGTTAATATTTTATTTTTATTTTTTAGAATCATATCTTTTTTTGTATAATTCTCCAGCAAGAGCTTTTGCTCCTATAAGAACTCCTAATGTTGATATTACAGATCCAGCAAATAACAAAGCTGCTCCTATAGCTTTGACAGTTACTTCTGTAAGAAGAGCATTAGGTTCTCCTCCTATTATTATAGCTCCTCCCGCCAATCCATTAAGTACTCCTAATACACCCCCCACAATTACTGATCCGCCTACTTCAAGAGGTACTAGAGGATTATTTTCGAAATTTTCTTTTATCCTTGTGTAACTTCCTTTTATATCAAAAAAATAACCAATTTTTTGTTTCATCGTTTCTTTCATATTATAGGATATTATACTTCTTCTTTCTTTTTTTGTCAAGAGTTCTTTGGGACGTTCCTTATTAAACTTTTTTAAGGACTGTCCTTAACAAGGACAGTCCTTGATATAATTGATATAATTTCATTATGATTAATTATCCTAATCGGGAAAAATATCTTCAGGCATTAAAACAGCAATT
>JBBILA010000036.1:0-7528 GCA_037445105.1 Candidatus Microgenomates bacterium | reverse complement strand
AAATAATTTTCAATTCTTTGCCAATCTTTTTTCATTTATTTCACAATTAGTAAATATTTTTACTAATTATAGAATAAATTAATAGCTAAATCAATATCAACAAACAAATAATTAAAATTTTTTTCGAGGATGTCAACCCCATTTTTCACCGAGAAAAATGGGATTAACCTTTAATCCTCCTCACCTCGCCGTCGCGGCTCGTTCGAGGATATAAAAATTTAAAGCCTGCCTTTGGATAAAGACAGTCTTTTATAAAAAAAGGGGAAGAACTTTCAATCACAAATAATGATTTTAAAATTCATTAACAATTTTTTCCTTGATTCCTTTTAATAGACCCTGATAGGAAAGCGGTAAAAATGGTTTTAACTCTTCAAAAACATCACGGGCTTTTTTTCTTATTAAAAAAGCGTCAATCTTTTCTTCTACTAATGATTTTGGCGCTAAAAGACAGATTTTATAAGGAAAAACAGAGTTAATTAAAATCATCTCTTTTGATAAAAAAGCCTTTCTATAGGAAAACTCGCTAATTATTCTTACTAGATATTGATATATTACAAAAAAATAATAAAACATCCGCCAGATTTTTTTGATTCAATAAAATCGCATTTAATATTGTTTCTATTAATTGATATTAAGGTGTTCTCAATAATTTCCTCTAAAATACGAATCATGAAAATATAAATCTTCTAAGAAAAGTCAGATAAAATATCTTTTATTAGTTTAACACCTCTTAAAGTTAACTCTCTATCTCTTCTTGCATATTCTTCAGCATCTATGAAACGGCCATTACCTAGAGGAATGGGGAAACGGTGGTTATCTTTTTGATATTCAAGCCATTTTTGATAATTGCCATCTTCATCAAAAAAAATATCAGGATGACGAAAAACTAGTCTTCCTCTTTCATCAAAACTATTTTTACCAATAGTATCAACGGCTTTTAAAATCAAAGCCAAGCGCTGTTAAAAGCAAACGAGATCTTTCTTTATTCATATTAAAAATAAATTTTATTAAGATTTTAAATTTCTTAATAAATTAATTAAAAATTTTGGTTTGATGCTTAGTAGTGCTTTTCCTTAATTTAAAAAACTAATTTTTATATTTATTAACAAAAAATTTTTAAGATTTATTTCGCTTTTTTATAAATGGTCGATAAATTTAATCAATTTTAGCTTTTTTAATTTATAATATTATATAATAAATCAATCAAAAAAAATATTAGCCATCAAATTTTATTAATTAAATTTAAAAAAACTATAACCAACAACTATCTTTGAACAATGAATATTTTTTTTATATATAAATGAAAAAGAAAAGAAAAATTATCTCAATCATCATCCCTGTTTTTAATGAAGAAAAATTTATTGAAAAAACTATCAATAAGGTTTTAAAAGCGGATTCTTTAAATTTTAAAAAAGAAATCATCTGCATAAATGACGGCTCTACTGATAAAACTCATCAAATATTAAAAAAATTAAAAAATAAAATTAAAAATTTAATAATTATCAATAACAAAAAAAATCTCGGTAAAGGTTTTAGTTTAAAAAAAGGTTTTTTAAAATCTAAAGGCGATATTGTTATTATTCAAGATGCTGATTTAGAATATAATCCTGAAGAGTATCCTATTCTTATGGAACCTTTTATTAAATATGATGCCGATGTTGTTTATGGCTCTCGTTTTTTGACTAATAAACCTCATAGAGTTTTATTTTTTTGGCATTATATTACAAATCTTTTTTTAACAACTTTATCAAATATGTTTACTAATCTTAATTTGACTGATATGGAAACAGGTTTTAAGGCTTTTAAAGGTCTAATAATTAGAAAAATTGCTCCAGAATTAAAAAGCAAACGTTTTGGTTTTGAACCAGAAATCACTGCTAAAATAGCTAAAATAAAAAAAATAAAAATATATGAAGTTGCCATTTCTTATCAAGGCAGGACATATGAAGAAGGCAAAAAAATAACCTGGATTGATGGTATTAAAGCAATTTTTGAAATAATAAGATTTAATTTGTTTGATTAAATGATAATATTAATAAATACAATCTTTTTAATTTTTATAATCTCCTCCTTTTTAAAAATTAAAAAAACTGAAAGTTTTATATATGCTTTTATTTTAATTTTATTTTATGTTTTTATTACAACTCTTTTTCTAGATATATTTAATGAGTTAAATATAAATAATTTAAAATACTCCTGGTATTTTTTAACAATATTAAATCTCTTTATTATCTTTTATAAAAAAGATTTTTTATATCAATTAAAACTTCAAGGGCTAAAAATCTTCGGATTCTTTAAACTAATAGTCAAAAAATTATTTGAAATAATAGTGGAAATCAGTCCTAAAAGAAAATATACTATCAATTCAAAAGTTAATAAACTGTTTGATTTTCGCGAAAGAGGATTAAAACAATTTAAAATAAATAAAAAAAATTTGTTGTTGCTTTTATTATTTTTAATACCCTCTATCATCTTGTTTTTTTTAGCTATTTATGTCTCTCCCAACAATTGGGACTCAATGACATATCATCTGCCAAGAATTTTTCATTGGTTACAAAATAACAATTTAGATTTTTACTCAACAAATATTAAAAGACAATTAACTTATGCACCATTTTCTGAAATATTTATGATGCATCTTTATGCCCTCCATAATTCAGATAAAGGATTTAATTTTCTTCAACTTTTTAGTTATTTTTTATTTTTTTTTGTTTTAATAAATATTTCAAAAAAATTAAATTTAAAAAATCTATCGTTTTATATTTTCGTTTTATTTTTTTCTTTGCCTGAAGCCATTCTTCAATCAACAAGCACTCAAAATAATATTTTTTTAGGATTATTATTAATAATAATTTATTTTTTCCTAATTAAACTCCTTAAAAAAGTCAATAATTTAGATTTATTGATCTTTTCTTTAATGACAAGTTTTAGTATTTATACAAAAGGCACTGCTTATTTTTTTATTTTCTTTCCAATAATCACTGTGTTTTTAAAGATAATTTTTGATAAAAAATTTAAATTTTTAATTAACTTTATATTTTATTTATTATTTACTTTTATATTAATAAATGGTCTTTTTATATATAGAAATTATAAATATTTTAAAGTAATTATAAACCCCTCTAAAAAACCTTATATTTTAAATAATGAAACAATTTCAATAAAACAATTTTTATCAAATCTATTAAGAAATTCTTCTACTCAGCTAATTACTAATAATCAGAAAATGAATAATTTTATCTATAAAACTAATAAGTTTATTCATGAAAAAATGAATTATTCATTAAACGATCCAAAGACAACATGGTTTGGTACACAATACAATGATCAAATTTGTCCCCTCTATAATGAGGACTGCGCTCCAAATCCTATTCACTTTTCTTTATTTTTAATAAGTATTATTTATTTTGTTTTAAATTTTAAGAAAGAAAAAAAAGAATTAGCAATTATTACTTTTAATTTATTTTTATCTTTTTTATTATTTTCACTTGCTCTTAAATGGCAACCGTGGCATACAAGGTTAATTTTGCCAATTTTGATGCTATCTATTCTTCCAACAGCTTATATTTTAAAAAAAATTAAAATAATAAATTACTTAATTATTATCTTATTAATAATAAATTCTTTTAATTATTATCTTAAAAATACAAGCAAACCTCTGTTTGGAGAGGAAAATATTTTCCAAAAAAATAATTTTCAACAGTATTTTATCAATAATAAATATATTTATCCTTCTTATTTAAAATTAAAAGAAAATATTAATATTAACTGTAATAATTATTGCTTAATATTAGAAGAAGATAATTATGAATATCCTTTATGGATACTAATAAAAGAAAAAAATAAGAACGCTAAAATTAACCATTGTTTTGTTAATAACGATTCAAAATTTATAAAAAATAAAAATATTAACGATAATAATTATTGTTTATATATAGTTACAGAAGAACGGGATAAAAATTTAGATTTAAAAAACTTAATAAAAAAAGACTTAGGATATTTAAAAATATATTTTTATTAGGACAGTCCTTATCTAAAAAATACTATATAATTTTTTTATGGAAGATCTTCTTGAGAAAATCAAAAAAGAGACTGACATCTTAAGCAAAGCCAAAATGATCAATCATCTTTTAAAAAAAGAAGATATTAAAGTCTATCAATTAGCAAAAAAACTTGAGATGACTCCTTCTTATCTTTGTCATTTAAAAAGATTGACAAATCTTCCTGAGCTAGTTATAGATGGTTATTATTCAGGAGTGATAAAAATCAGTCATCTTTTTCTTTTATCAAGAATAAAAAGCCAGGAAAAAATCATTAAAATTTACGAAAAAATTTTAGCTTCTAACTTGACTCTTCTTGAAACAGAAGACTTAATAAGAGAAGAGTTATACCATATCAAGCATCAAGGTGATTTTTTAAATCAAGAAGAAAAAGAAAAAATTATCAAAAAAATCAAAGAAAAATCTCCAAATATAGAGGTAAAAATCCGTCAAACAAAAACAAAAACTAAAGTTATTTTAGAAATAAAAGAAAACCTAAAAAATGCTTCAAAAATATTAAAAGAAATTTTCTAATCTAACATCTAAAAAGTAAGTATTAAGTATTAAGTATTAAGTATTAAGAATTAAGAATTAAGAATAATTAACCTAATTGACCTAATTAACCTAAAAAATAATAATAAATAAATTAATAAACAAATTTTTAATCAATTTTTAATAAATTAATTTTTAATATATTAAAAATTTAAATATTTATTATTGATTAAAAATTTATTATTTGTTATTAAAAATTGTTATTTAATATTTGTTATTATTAAAAGATTGAGCTGATTTTATCTTCTTGTCAAATATCGTTTTTAAGATATATAATACATGTGTGAAAGAGAAAATTGGTGATTTTTGGAAAAAATTTAAAACAAAACTTTTGCTTTTTCTTACTGTTTTAGGACCAGGGATTATCACTGCCGTTGCTGATAATGACGCCGGAGGAGTAGCAACCTACACTGTTGGCGCAGCCAAATACGGAATGAATTCACAATTTTTAATCATTCCAGTAACCATTCTTCTAGCAATCTCCCAAGAAATCGGCGCTCGCTTAGCCATTGTTACCAAAAACGGTTTAGGAGATTTGATAAGAGAAAGATATGGAGTAAAAATCTCTCTTTTAATTTTTCTTCTTTATTTTATCACCAATCAAGGAGTAGTTTTGCAAAATATCTCTGGTTTAAAAGCTAGTCTGATGATTTTTAATCTGCCATGGCAGATACTTTTAATTGCTATTTGTCTTTTTTTAATTTTTATGGTGATAAAATTTGATTACAAAAAAACTCAAAGAATTTTTCTTTTTATGATTTTTTTCTACATCGCTTATATTATCTCGGCTATTCTTGCCAAACCAAATTGGAGCGAAGCCCTATATCAAAGTATGATTTTACCTGATAAAAAATATTGGTTTGATTTAAACTACTGGTTTGCTAATATCGCTATTCTTGGAACAACAATTACCGCCTGGGGACAATTTTTCGTCCATTCATATATCATTGATAAAAAACTTGATATTCAGCATCTTAAAGCGGAAAAACTTGAAGTTTTTATCGGCGCTTTTATCACTAATTTTTTTTCCTGGATGATGGCCGCTGCTGTCACTTATACGCTTTTTGTTAATGGAATAAATAATGTTGATGGTTTTTCTGCAGGACTGGCGATGAAACCTTTTGTTGGTGACTGGGCGCCTTATCTTTTTGGAATAGGACTTTTTGGTGCTTCTTTTTTAGGACTGACAATTGTTCCTTTAGCCACCGCTTATGTTTTTTCAGAGATGTTTGGTTATGAAGGCAGTCTTGATGCTTCGTTTAGTAAAGGTCGCCTTTTTTATATTTTTTTTATCATTCAGATTTTAATCGGACTTATAATCACTCTTTTACCTCAACTTTCTCTTTTTGATATCACTTTATATGTCGACTATCTAAATGGAGTGATGCTGCCGGTAATTTTTTATTTCTTGATTAAATTTTCCACTGATGAAGAAATTATGGGAAAATACAAAGTTAAAGGATTTTCAAAATATATGCTGATTGCATCAGCTGTTGTTATCACTTTTGCTGTTTTAATCACATTTCTTGGAAAAATACTTAATATCGGATAAAAAGATTTAAGGTCTAATCCCGAAGAAATCCCGTTGGAATATCTAAAAAGTAAGTAGAAATTATTAAGGAAATTAACCTAATTAACCTAATTTCTAAACAAATAATAAATAAACTAATAAATTAATTTTTAATCAATAATAAATATTTTAATTTTTAATATATTAAAAATTAATTTATTAAAAATTGATTAAAAATTTATTATTTATTATTTTTTATTATTAACTTAATTACCCCCCCATAATGGATTAGCTTTAGGCGGGACTTGCCCGCCATAATGGACGAAGTCCTTTAGGCGGGTTCAACTGATATCAACTGATTAAACCGTATTCTTATTATTCCCGCGCTTCCTTGTCATTCCCGTGTAAACGGGAATCCTGTTTATTGTCATTCCCGACCTGATCGGGAATCCCGTTTTTTGTCATTCCCGCCCCGATGTAATCGGGATAAACTCCGGCGGGAATCTCGCTTCCTTGTCATTCCCGTGTAAACGGGAATCCTTGTTCCCGAGTAATCGGGAATCCTTGTTCCCGTGAAAACGGGAATCTCAATCTTATTTTTAACCTTAGGAGAGTTGACTAGTCAACTAGGATTTAATTAACCGTTAATAGCAAAACAGCTAATTAGCAAACAAGTTAACTGATATTTATTATTAAAATATTAAATATTGATTAAAAATTTATTTATTTGTTATTAAAAATTTGTTATTAGTTTTTTTTATTTATTTATCATTTTTTATTTGCTATAATTTTTTTATGAAAATCATTAATATTCAATCTGCCTCAATTCCTGATGTAAAAATTATTCGTTATCAACGCTTTGCTGATAATCGCGGGTATTTTACTGAAACTTTTCGACAAACCGATTTAGAAAAATTTTTACCAAAAGACTTTAGGATAATTCAAATTAATGAAAGTTATTCAAAAAAATTTGTTTTCCGCGGTCTTCACCTTCAGTATCAGCCAAAAATGGCCAAAATGGTCAGAGTCATTGAAGGTGAAATCATTGATTTCTTCCTTGATCTAAGAAAAAACTCTCCTACTTTTGGCAAAATAGGTAGCTTTCGATTAACTCATGAAAATCAAAATGGAGAAGGGGAGTGGATTTTTATTCCCCATTTTTTTGCCCACGGAGTTTTCTTCTTAAAAGAAGGAAGAATTGAATATCTTTGCGACACATCTTGGAATCCTCAAGGTGAACTGGCAGTGAATCTTTTTGATGACAAAATCAACTGGAATCTTTGCGATGAAGAAATAAAAAAAATGATCTTTGACAATAAAGAAAAATTAATCATTTCAGAAAAAGACAAACAAGGATTATCTCTTGATAAAGCTTTAGAAAAAATTGGTTAATACTTTACTGAGCTAACCAGCCGCCATCAACATA
>JBBILA010000035.1:0-7823 GCA_037445105.1 Candidatus Microgenomates bacterium | reverse complement strand
TACTGAACACGGTCAACCAACAAACACCACTTTAACAGTTGCTGAAAAAGCTGACGGTTATTTCCGAGTTGTCAGCACCAATTTATTACCAGTTTCTCGTAAATTTGATTGGTTAATTATTAATTAAAAATATATAATTTTTATAATGATTATAAAATTTAAAAAAACAATTAATTCGTTTACTTTAATAGAGCTTTTAATTATTGTTGCCTTAATTGTTATTTTAGCTTTAGTTATTCTTATGACTTTAAATCCCAAAAAACAAATTGAAAAAAATCAAGATGCTAAAAGAAAAACCGAGCTAACCCAGCTTTCAAAAGTTTTAGAAGATTATTACAACGACAAAAACTGTTATCCCAAACCAGAAGATATCTGCTATGATCAAGCTACTCAAGAAGTCAACAACACCTATACCTGTCATATTTGTGGTAATGAGACGACCTCTCCTGACTTTAAACCTTATCTTCAAGTTCTTCCCTGCGATCCTCAACAGCCAATAAAAAAATATCTTTATCAAGTAGATGATCTTGACTGTCCTTCTTGGTATAAAATCTATGCTCGTCTATCAAATTTAGCTGACCCGATAATTGAAGAAAAAAACCTTCAAAACTGTTTTTATAACTTTGGCGTCTCCAGTACTAATACTTCATTAGACTGCAACTATCAAGAAATAGCCTCACCTACTCCTCATCCAACATCCTCTCAAACCCAAGGTTACTGCTCTCAATACTCGTCTTTATATGTATTATCAAACAATGTCTGTAATATCTGCGGCTCATATCAACAATGCAAGCAAAATTCTCCTGGTCAAACCTATTATATAGATGGCGGCGATCCAAATCCGCAAAATCGATGCAAAATCAGTTGTATTCCGGATTAAAAATTAGTTAAAATAAAAAATTTATGAGAAAAATTAATTTAAAATCTATCTTAAGTTTTCTAATCGTTTTGATTATTCCTTTATTTTTTAATCCGTTTATTCAAGATTATTTTTCTACAGGAAAACTTTATCTTCTTTTATTTTTTGCCCTAGTCTTGATCTTTATCTCGACAGCTAATTTTATTTTTTCAAAAAAAATTAATCCAAAACTTAATTTTTTTGAAGTTTTCTTAATATTTTTTAACGTTAGTTTATTATTATCAACGATTATTACCTCAACCAACAAAATCCAAGCTCTTTTAAATCCAAACTTTGGTTTTTTAATGATTTTTTCACTGACGTTGATATATTTTTTATTATCAAGATCTCATCTTAATATCTTTTTACCTTTAACTATCGCTGTCTCAATTACCTCTCTAATCAAAATCTTCATTTCTCTCAAGATTTTCAAAAATCCTTATCTTGTAAATCCTTTTGGTAATGAAATTGATTTTCTAATTTTTAATATTTTTGTTATTTTCTTTCTTTTTTCTCAGGTTCTTAAAAAAATAAAAGAAAAGAATCTCCAACAAACTCTTTTTCTTGTCCTCATTTCTCTTTTTAATATCTCAGCTCTTGTTTTTTCCTCAAGTGAGATTTTTAATAAAAATCAAGTCTTTTATCTACCACCTTTTTATCTTTCTTGGAATGCAGCAATTGAAATCTTAAAAAACCCGATTAATGCTTTTTTTGGCATCGGCATTGATAATTTTTCAATAATTTTTAATAAAGTTAAAGATTTAGCTTATAATCAATCGTCTCTTTGGCAAATATACTCATTCAATCTTTCACGATCAACCATTTTACATCTTTTGACAGAAACAGGAGTTCTTGGATTATCAAGCTTCTTATTATCAATAGGTTATCTTTATAAATTAGTTTTAAGCAATAAAAATGTTTTTAATAAAATCTCTTTAGTTTTTATCACCTTAGTATTAATTTCTCTTCCAACCTCAATTAATCTTTGGTTTTTATTCTTTCTTATCGCCTCAAAAATCAATGAAAAAAAAGATCATGATTATTTTGATCTTCAAGAGGCAAAAATTTTACATATAGGAATCAGTGTTTTTTTAATGATTTTTTTAAGTTTAGCAGGTTATCTTGGAGGAAGAGCCTTTTTATCTGAATTTTACTTTAAAAAAAGCCTCGATGGCTTTGCCAAAAATAATGCCAAAGAGACTTATGATAATCTTAAACAGGCAATTATCTTAAACCCCTATTTTGAAAAATACCGAGTAAGTTTTTCTCAATTAAATCTTCTTCTTGCCAATAATTTTTACCAACAAATAAAAGATAAAAAACCAGAAGAGGTCAAAGAAGAAGACCGGCAAAGGATTTTTCAAGCAATTCAAATTGCCATCTCTGAAGCAAAAGCAGCTGTCTCTTTAAACTATCAAAAATCACAAAACTGGGAAAACTTAGGCAATATCTATGAAAGAATTATCGGCGCTGTCAATGAGGCTGAAATTTGGGCAATTTCCTCCTATCAAAGAGCGGTTGTTCTTGATCCACAAAATCCTTTTTATCGGTTTAAATTAGGTCAAATTAATTATTCTATAAATAAATATGATGATGCTAGTCGTTTTTTTGAGCAAGCAATCTCTTTAAAACCCGACTGGCCAAATGCTTATTATAATCTTGCCTGGTCATATTACCAAAATAAAAATTATGATAAAGCAACGCTGATGATGAATAGCGTCTTAAGCTTGCTTGATAAAAATAAAAATAAAGAAGATTATGAGAAAGCCAAAAAAGAACTTGATATTTTCAAAAATAAATTATCAGAAGAATTTGAAGAATCAACAAAATCAGGAGAACTTAATCTTCCCCAAAAAGACCAACAACCAAAACTCGAACCAAAACTTAATATTTAAACAAGGACAGTCCTTGATAAGGACTGTCCTTGTTATTTGTTATTTATAAATCAAACAAATATTTTTTATAAAAATTTTTTTCTTTATCAATGTCTTTATATCCTTCTACAAATTCTTGATAAGACGAAAAGCCAAAACCTTGTTTTTCTTTAAAGTAAGAAAGAATTAAATCTTTATTTAACCAATCAATATTTTTTATATCTAAATAAGCAGGATAACTTGACCAACAATAATCAGATAGTTTATTTTTATTAGATAAAATTTCTAATGGGTTTAAATGAATATAGCGACTTAAATGTAGAAAATATTCTTCTTTTGTAATCAAAATTCCTTTATATCTGCCTTGAAAAAGGTAACCTACTCTTTTATATTTTTCATTAAAATATATACTATATTTAGTAATTAAACTACGCATAAAACTTTCAATATCACGCTCTCCTTCTTGTCTAAGTAAAATGTGAAAATGATTTTTCATTAAAACAAAACAAAAAACTTGAATTTTATTATAAAAATTATTCATTCTTATAATTTTTAAAATATTTTCTAATTTTTCTTCATCTGATAAATCTTGTCTTAATTTTATTTCTTCTATAATTTTTTCTTTAGGGGATAAATATATTCTTAAATATTTTAAAAAAACTTTATAATCTTGTTCGTCTAAAAAAATATCTCTTTTTTCTACTCCACGATTATAAATATGATAAAAACCGCTAGAAACATATTGTTTTAATGAATTTAAAGCTGGCATATTGATATATTAATAATTTAATAATTTTATTAAAAGAATTTTTTAATCATTTGTCTATAGTCTATAACCAACAAAATATACTTTTTGGATTTTTATTCAAGGACAGTCCTTGATAAGGACTGTCCTTGTTTTATTATTTTAAGAAATTTAAAGGATTAAGAAGCTGTCCTCCTGAACGGATCTCAAAATGAAGATGAGTGCCGGTTGAACGGCCAGTTGAACCCATAATCCCAATTACCTGACCTTGAGAAACACTCTCCCCCGCATCAACATCATAAGAAGATAAATGAGCATATAAAGTCTGATAACCATTGCCATGATTAATAATCACATGACAACCATATCCCCAAGTCAAACACCCAGCATAACTTACTATTCCCGAATCAGCAGCAATCACTGCTGGAGCTGAAGGATTAGCGATATCTAATGCTTGATGATACCAGATATAATATTGAGTGATTACTCCTGATGTCGGCCAGATAAAATTAGACGAACCTTTAACTCCGGCTTGAATTGAGGCAACAAATCTTTGGGGTTGAGGAGACGGTTTTATCACCCCTCCAGGAACAAAAACAATCTGACCAACATTTAAAGCAAAAGTGTCAGGATCAGCAAATTCATTCCAAATATAATTAACGATATTTTGAGGATCAACTCCATACTTTTTTGCAATTGAATAAACAGTATCACCAGAGACAACTTTATGAACAACACCGGTCACTGGCGGAATTTTAAGAATCTGTCCTGGTTTAATCACGTCTGTTTTTAAATCATTAGCCCATTTTATTGTGTCAACAGAAACATCGTATTTTTTAGCAATTGATTCAAGAGTATCTCCTCCTTTAACCTGATAATTTTCAATTTCTGATCTTGGTTTGGCAGAAACAATTGTTGAAAGACTACTCTCATAAGGATTATAAGAAATCACTGTTGAGCTTGATTTAACCGTATTTTCATCAGAATATACAAACGGAGAATTTTCAGCAATGATTGGTCCGCCGATAAAAACAGCAGCAACAATCAAAAAAATCGAGCTATTTAAAAAGGATATTGAATATTTTCCTCTTTTAACAATTAAAAAAGCAACAATAATATCCTTGATTGATTCAAATCTCTTACCAAAATCTAAAGCCTTTTCTATCAAATACTTCTTCAAAAAAACAATAAAAAGTTTCAAATCATTCATTAATCTATTATACCATAGCTGAGACTATTCTTTCTATTGCCACCTCAAAAGCAGCTTGTTTTAAAGAGATTTTTCTCTTCTGAGATTTTTCCCAAATCGCCTCAAAAGCTCTATTCATCATCACCTCAAGCTTACCGTTTACCTCTTTTTCACTCCAAAAGTAACCCTGTTTTCCTTGAACCCATTCAAGATAAGAAACCGTCACTCCTCCAGAATTTGCCAAAACATCAGGAACAATGACTACTCCTTTTTTATCAAGATATTCAAATGCTTCTTCAGTCAAAGGACCATTAGCAAGCTCTAAAATAATCTTTGTCTTAATCCTTGAAGCATTTTTTTCGTTGATAACATTTTCTAAAGCTGCTGGAACAAGAATATCAACAGGCAGTTTTAAAAGATCCTCGTTAGTGATATCTTTACCTTGAAAACCAGAAAGCTTTCCTGTTTTCTTTTTATACTCGATTGCTTTTTCAGGATTAATCCCTTTCTCATCATAAATACCTCCTTTTGAATCAGACAAAGCAACAATCTTAAAACCTGCCTCATAAGCTAATTTGGCAAAAAAATAACCAACATTCCCAAAACCTTGAACAGCAACTTTTAATTTTGAATTTTGAATTTTGAATTTTGAATTTAATTTTGAAAGCAACGCTTTCAAAATTATCAACCCTCCTCTTCCCGTGGCCTCAGTCCTTCCTAGACTTCCTCCTTTGGCAATCGGTTTTCCAGTAAAAGTAGCAGGAGATTTTTTACCAATAACCTTTTCATACTCATCAAGCATCCAAGCCATTATCTTTGGATTAGTATTAACATCTGGAGCAGGCACATCAATATCCTCACCAATAAAAGGAGCAATTTTTTTAGCATATTCTCGAGAAAGTCTTTCAAGTTCAGTCTCAGATAAAGTTTTTGGATCAACAGCCACTCCTCCTTTTCCTCCGCCATAAGGAAGACCAGCAACTGCGCATTTTATAGACATCAAGGTTGCTAAAGCCTGAACCTCCTCCCTGACTGTCTCCGGATGAAAACGGATACCGCCTTTATAAGGTCCTAAAGCGCTATTATGCTGAATTCGCCAACCTTTAAAAACTTTTTTCTTTCCATTATCCATCATCACCTCAAATACAAACTCATGAGAATACTCTGGTTCAATCAGTCTTTTAATTGTTTCTTGATTTAAATTCATATTTTCAGCGGTTTTTTTGATTAATGCTTGCGCTGACTCAAGCATTTTTTCTCCTTGATTGTTTTTCATATTAGTATTAAGTATTAAGTAGACAGTATTAAGCGTGTCTACTTTAAACTTTTAATTAAACTGTTAATTAATTTTGATAATTCAACAGTAATTGATTCTAAATTTTGAAAATCTGTTTTTGTAATCAAATTTAAATCTAACGCAAGAATTAACTGACTTTGAATTTCAGTTAAAGATCCTAAAGCAATATAATAAAATTGAATTTTATCTTTATTTGTTTTTCTAGAAAATCCTTCAGCGATATTTGACGCAACTGATATCGCTGATCTTTTTATTTGAGAAGATAAAACATATGTCTCTTCTTTAGGAAAAAATGATGTTATTTGATAAATTTTTAAAACTAATTGACGGGCTTTTTTCCAAGCAATTAAATCTTTAAAAGAATAAATTTTTATCCTATTTTCCATAAAAATTAATACTTACTACTACTAAATACTTTATACTAAATACTTACTACTAAATATTAACTACTCTCTTCTAAATACTTTTCTATTTCAAGTGCTGCTGCTACTCCCATCCCGGCGGCTGTGGCTGCTTGGCGATACTTATAATCAACACAATCTCCTGCGGCAAAAACCCCCGGAACAGATGTTATATAATTAAAATCAAAATCAAATTGATCAACTTTTTTTTGCCAATTAAAATTTTGAATTTTTAATTTTGAATTTTTAATTTGCTCTAAAACAAATTCTTTAGCTACTCTTAAAGAAGTAATAATATACCCTTTTTCATCAAGCTCAATTTGCCCTTTAAACAAGTCCGTATCCGGCTTATGACCGATAGCGACAAATAATCCATCTATTTTTAGTCGATTATCAGTGGGAATCGGCTGAAACTGGTTGAAATCGGTTTTTTCTTTAACTAATTTTAACTGACTTTGACTGACTTCGACTGATTTCAACCGAACCGCTTCCACCTTCTTCTCTCCCAAAATCTCTTCAACTACGGCATTCCAGATAATTTTAATCTTTGGATTATTAAAAACCCGCTCTTGCATCACTCTTGAAGCCCGGAATTGATTACGACGATGAATAATATAAACAAGTTTTGCAAACTTGGTTAAGGTTAACGCCTCTTCCATCGCCGTGTCGCCACCACCAACAACCGCAACAATTTTATCACGAAAGAAAAATCCATCACAAGTAGCACAAGCAGAAACGCCTTTTCCTCGAAGTTTTTCTTCACCCGGGATACCTAACCATAAAGCTTTAGCGCCGGTAGCAATCAAAATCGCTTTTGACTGATAATTTTTTTTATCAACATAAAGATTTTTAGTTGATCCACTAAGATCGACTTTGGTAATATTTTGATCGATTATTTTTGCTCCAAATTTCTCTGCTTGATGCCTAATTTTACTAACTAATTCTCCACCCAAAATTGATTCATGACCAGGAAAGTTTTCTACCTCTGAAGTCAACATCAATTGCCCTCCTGGCGGTGAACCAGCAAAAACCAAAGGTGATAATCCAGCTCTGGCTAAATATAAAGCGGCTGATAATCCAGCCGGCCCTCCCCCGATAACGATTACCTTTTCCATATTTTTGTTTAATGTTTAAACAAGACTCCTTCGGGGTTTTACGCCCCAAAAAGGCCAATTCGTGGTTTCATGTTCTTACGTTTCACGTATACTATAAATTAATCGCTCTTTCAATCGTTTTTTGAACTTTTTCAATTTTTTCTTCAGGTATAAATCGACAAATATCAGAGACAACCACCTCTTTTGACAGACTATCAATTGCTTTTTTAATTGCTTGAATCTGTTGAAGAATCTCCGCACACTCTCTTTTTTCTTCAGTCATCTTCACTACTCCTTTAAGTTGTCCAATAATTCGATTAACCCT
>JBBILA010000034.1:0-7865 GCA_037445105.1 Candidatus Microgenomates bacterium | reverse complement strand
AAACATAAAACATGAAACATGAAACGTAGAAAAAATTAACCTAATTTATAAATAAATAATAAATAAACTAATAAACAAATTTTTAATCAATAATAAATATTTAAATTTTTAATATATTAAAAATTAATTTATTAAAAATTGATTAAAAATTTATTATTGGTTATTAGCTGTTTTTATTTTGTTATAATTTTTTTATGAAGATAAAAGATATTAAAGCGATTGAGATTTTGGATTCAAGAGGTCATCCGACAATCAGAGCTTTTGTATTTTTGGAAAACGGGATTTTTTCATCTTCATCAGTACCATCTGGGGCTTCAACAGGCTCTCATGAAGCAGTGGAATTAAGAGATAATGATCAAAAAAGATATCACGGCAAAGGCGTTTTAAAAGCAGTTGAAAATGTCAATAAAATTATTGCTAAAAAACTTATTGGTTTTCAAGCGGAAAAAGTTGATGAGATTGATAAAACTATGATTGAGCTTGATGGAAAAGAGGACAAATCAAACCTTGGCGCCAATGCGATTTTATCAGTCTCCCAAGCTTTAATCAAAGCGGTTTCTTTGGCTTTAAAAATCCCTTTATGGCAGTTTATCAATCAGTTTTATTTTCAAAAAAAACCTAGTTTTCCCCGCTTGATGGTTAATATTATCAATGGCGGCCGTCATGCTGGTTTTAACTTTGATATTCAAGAATTTATGATCTCGCCAATCTCAAAAAAACCATCAGAATCAGTCAGAGTTGCCTCAGAGATTTTTCATCAATTAGGAAAAAATTTAAAAGAAAAAGGTCTTTCTACTCTTGTTGGCGATGAGGGTGGCTATTCGCCTTATTTTTCCAAAAATGAGGAGGTTTTTGAAGAGATTATTAAAGCTTCAAAAAAATTAGGTTATGAAAATGGCAAAGACTATCAATTAGCCATTGATGCTGCCGCTTCAGAATTTTTTCTTGAGGGAAAATATTTTTTTAGAAAAACGAATAAAAAATTATCAACGGAAGAATTAACTTCTTATTATCTATCTTTGATTAAAAATTACCAGGTTTTTTCTTTTGAAGATCCATTTGGAGAGACTGATTGGCAGGGATTTGAAAAATTTACTCAAATTTCAGGAGTGCAGGTAGTTGGTGATGATCTTTACACCACTGATAAAAAACTGATTAAAAAAGGGATTGAAAAAAAGACTACCAATGCGGTTTTGATAAAACCAAATCAAATTGGGACAATTTTTGAGACAGTGGAAGGAATCAAATTAGCTCAAAAGGCTGGGTGGAAGATAGTGATATCTCACCGGTCAGGCGAGACTGAGGACTCATTTATTGCTGATTTAGCTTATGCAGCCGGAGCTGATTTTATCAAAACTGGCTCAACCTCAAGAAGCGAAAGATTGGCAAAATATAACCGGTTAATTGAAATTGAAAATCATCTTTAAAATATGAACTATCTTGTGATTGTCCGCCATGGGCTGACTGAATGGACGACTCGTTTTACCGGTTGGATTGATATTGATCTGACCCCTCAAGGGATTGAGATGACAAAAAAATATGCTTTAAGAATCAAAGAAAAAAATATCAGGTTTGATTTTGGTTATACTTCGGTTTTAAAAAGAGGTTATAAAACTCTAGAGATAGTTTTGGAGACTATTGGCCAAAAAGATGTTCCGGTTATCAAAGACTGGCATTTAAATGAAAGAAATTATGGTGATCTTCAAGGTCAAAATAAAGCGGAAGCAGTAAAAAAATATGGAGAAGAACAGGTGAAAAAATGGCGACGGGGTTATTTTGACCGTCCGCCAAACGGCGAATCTTTAGAAGACACCTATAAAAGAGCGATTCCTTATTTTCAAAAAGAAATTGAAGAAAAATTAAAACAAGGAAAAAATATCATCATCTCAAGTCATCATAATTGTCTTCGGGCGATTATTAAATATCTTGATAATTTAAAAGAAGATGAGGTTGTTTCTTTAAATGTCCCTTATTGCATCCCTTTGATTTATGAGTTTGAAAAAGGGAAAATTATTAATAAATACTATTTAGCCAAAGATGAGGAGGTAAAAGAGGTGATTGAGAGTATTAAAAATCAAATGAAATCGTCTAACACCTTAAAGTATAACGTATAACGTGTAACGTGTAACGTATAACGTGGAACCTCGAAAGAAGCTCCTTTGGGAGTTAGAATAGATTAGTATTAAGTAGTAAGTATTTAGTATTAAGGATTAAGAATAATTAATCTAATTGACCTAATTAACCTAATTTACCTAATTGAAACATAAAACATAAAACATGAAACATGAAACGTAGAAAAAATTAATCTAATTTCTAAATAATAAATAAATTAATAATTGATTAACCAAAAATAATCTTTTTCTGATAATCCAAAATTTTATTTTTGTAGGTTATACGCTATAGACAAAATTTTGTCTTTTTTGTATCCTTCTTCAGGTTATCAAAAGAAATGAATAGTGATTTCTTTTATAACAAACTAGGAGAAAATCTTCTTAAAATTAGATCAAGAAAAAAAATCTCCCAGGAACAGCTATCTTTTATAAGCGGTGTTGACAGAGCTTATATCTCAAGAATTGAAAAAGGCAAAGCTAATCCGACATTAAAAGTCATCTGGAAAATCTCCTGTGGTTTAAAAACAAAAATGGAAAAACTTTTTAAAAAAATCTAAAATACTTTTATCTGATAGCGATTTTCTAAATTTTTTTCTACTAAACCCTGAATTTCTAAAATTGATAAAATTGCTAAAACCTCACTGATTGATTTTTTTGTTAAAAAACAGATTTCATCAATTTTTAAAGGTTTTTTTTCTAAAAGTTCAAAAATCATTTTTTCCTCATTTTGAAGATTTTTTTTAATATCTTCTTCTTTTTTTGGAGTGATTTTAATATTTAATTCCTCAAGGATATCATGGATATCTAAAACCATTTTAGCGCCGTTTTTTATTAAAAGATTTGGGGCTTGGGAAAGCTCTGATGTAATAGGAGAAGGGACAGCAAAGACAACCTTTCCTTGATCAGCTGCATAAGAAGCAGTGATTAAAGAACCTGAGTCTTTTGTTCCCTCAACGACCATCACCCCCAAAGATAAAGCTGAAATGATTCTGTTTCTAGCAATAAAAAGACCTTTTAAAACTGTTTGACCTGGTGGAAATTCAGAGATGATTGCTCCTTGATTTTTAATAATATTTTCATACAAAGGCCGATTAGCAGCTGGATAGATGATATCAACACCGCATCCTAAAACAGCAATTGTTTTTCCTTTTTTCTCAAGACAGCTTTTATGAGCGATAGTATCAATCCCATAAGCAAGACCAGAGACAATGACAAATCCTGCTTCAGTCAACTGCGAGGAAAATTTTCTCGTTACCTCAATCCCATAAGAGGTCGGTTGTCTTGTGCCAACGATTGCTAAAATAAGATACTTTTTATTTTTATTAGCAAGCAAATCTTTATTGCCTTTTAGATAAAGACAGATTGGCGGATCAGGGATATTTTTTAAACTCTCTGGATAGTCAGGATCATCAATGGCAATAACCTGGATATCTCTCTTTTTTAAATCAGCAAGTTTTTTTATTGGGTCAAAAGAGTCTCTGAAATGAATGAATTTTTCCGTTAAAGAGGGGCCAATGAGGTTTTCCAGCTCTTTTTTGTCTGCTAAATAAGCTTTTTTGACGAAGCGAAAATGATTTTTTAATAAAGAAAATTTTACCGGCCCAATGCCTAAAAAATGCGAAAAACCAAGATAATAAAGCAAATCGTTGTTCATTTTTTCTGTCATCCCCGATCTAATCGGGGATCTCATACAATTTTTAGATTCCCGTTTTCACGGGAACAAGGATTCCCGCCTGCGCGGGAATGACAGGAAATCGGTATTCCCGATTGCTCGGGAACAAGGATTCCCGCCTCCGCGGGAATGACAGGAAATCGGTATTCCCGATTGCTCGGGAACAAGGATTCCCGATTACTCGGGAATGACAAAAAACGGGATTCCCGATCAGGTCGGGAATGACAACAGGTTAAATTGTCAATCTTCAACAAACTTTCCCGTCATTCCTACCTTAGTTACCTTACTGTCATTCCCACGAAAGTGGGAATCTCATATGGTTTTTAGATTCCCGTTTTCACGGGAAAAAGGATTCCCGATTGTTGGGGAATGATATTAACCCCCTTTGTCATTCCCGCATAATACCACTCTTTTTGTTATCCCCGCATAATTTCACCCACTTCTATCATCCCCGCTTTTTTCTGTCATCCCCGCGAAAGCGGGGATCTATTTTTAAATCTCATAATACAAATCAACCCAATTTGGATTTTTATTTTTGATTAATTTTACTTTCCAATCCCGATTCCATTTTTTTAATCTTTTTTCTCTAACAATTGCTTGAAAGACATCATCAAAAATCTCAAAATAAACTAATTTATTAATTTTATATCTTTTTACAAAAGAGGAACCAATGTTATTTTTATGTTCCCAAATTCTTCTTTTTAAATTATTAGTAATACCAATATATAAAACCTTATTATTTTTGTTAGTCATAATATAAACAAAATAATTTTTTGAATTTACTTTTATTATCATTGTTTGATTTGAAAATATTAAGTTTTTAGATTCCCGTTTTCACGGGAACAAGGATTCCCGCCTCCGCGGGAATGACAGGAAATCGGTATTCCCGATTGCTCGGGAACAAGGATTCCCGCCTCCGCGGGAATGACAGGAAACAAAGATTCCCGATCTAATCGGGGATCTTATTAATTTTTATACATAAAGATTATTTTTTTGTCTGTAGTTGATAGTCAACAAAAAGAAGATTTTGAAGCTTTACAAAAGGAAGATTTTTTCAATTGCCTCAATACCTTTCCAAAACATCTCTTCATCAAAATTCTCATTTGGAGCATGAAGATTATCATCAGGCAAGGTAAAACCAGTTAAAATCACTGGTTTTTTATAGACTCGCTGGAAGATTTCGGCCGCAGGTATTGATCCGCCGCTTCTATTAAAAATCACCTCGCCTTGAAAAACCTCTTTTAAGACTTTGCCAGTTTTTTCAACATAGGGGTTTTTAAAATCAGTATAAAAAGGATCGCTTCCGGCAATGGTTTTTAGTTGATACTTAACATCTTTTGAGAGATTTTTTTTAGCAAAGTCCTCAACTTGTTTTTTAACCTTTTTCCAGTTTTGATTGGGGACAAGTCTTATTGAAAATTTAAAAACAGCTTGGTGGGGGATGATTGTTTTTATTCCTTCGCCGGTGTATCCAGAATAAACGCCGTTAACCTCAAGAGATGGGAATATTTTTGACTCAATAGGAGACTCGGTTTTTTTGAGAAGTTTTTTTTCTTGAACTGAGATTTTTACAACATCGTCATAAAATCCCGGAATTTTGATTTGGTGAGTTTTGCCGTCTTTGATTTTTGAAAAAAATTCAAAGCCAACCTGAGCTGGATTGACAGCCAGATTGCCATAAATCCCCGAGTGAAGATCAGTCTTTCCTGTTTGAAGAATTAATTCAAATTCAACAATCCCTCTTAAACCATAAAAAATTTGCGGTGATTTTTTTGATTTAGCGCCAACATCTAAAATATAAAAAACATCAACCCTTTTTAAAAAATCATCCTCTTTTATTAATTTTTCAAAATTAATGCTGCCAATTTCCTCTTCGCCTTCAAAAATAAAAACAAGATTATTTTTAAAATTTTTCATTCTTTTTAAACCAGCAAGAAGTTGGACAAGATGACCTTTATCATCAGCGACTCCTCGGCCAAAAATTTTGCCGTTTTTTAAAGTTAGTTTAAAAGGAGGAGTCAGCCATTTATCAACGGGATCTTCAGGCTGGACATCATAATGAGCATAAAATCCAAAAGTTTTTGCTTTTGAGGAAACGATTTTTTTGCCAACAATTAAAGGATGAGAGTTTTCTTTTTGGTAAATATCAACCTGAAGCCCCAAATCTAAAAGATAATTTTTTATCAAATCAACAGCTTTTGATATCTCATTTTTTCTTTTGGTATCTGTTGAGACCGATTCAATTGAGATTAATTGAGAAAATATTTTTAAAATCTCCTCTTTTTTCATAGTTTTGAAATGATAAAATTAATTTATGATTATCTGTCCATCAATTCTTGAGAAAAAGACTGAGGATTACTTTAAAATCATTAAAAAACTTCGCCCTTATTTTGATTATTTTCAGATTGATATTGCCGATGGACAATATGTTGAAAATAAAACCGCAACCATTGATGATTTTATCAAAAAAGCTTTCAACTATCAATCTTTAATAAAAGACCTTTATTTTGATTTTCATCTGATGGTAAAAAATTATCCTCATGAAATTAAAAAACTAGAGAGTTTAAAAAAAATCCTGAAGGTAAAAAATATTTTTATTCATTTTGATTTAATTAAAAAAAACTCTTTTAAATTTTATAAAACTATAGGTTTAGTTCTTAATCCTCAAGATCAAGTTGGTGATTTAGCAAGTAGGGTAGACTTAAATTTGATTAACTCAGTTCAAATTATGTCAGTTATACCTGGTGCTCAAGGAAATCCTTTTATTGAAAATTCGCTTAATAAAATTGAACAATTAAGACTACTTGGTTATAGGAATAAAATTTTTTTAGATGGGGGAATAAATGAAAAGACTTTGCCAGTGATTTTAAAAGAAAAATTTTTGCCTGATGTTTTGTGTCCTGGAAGTTATTTTACCAAAACAAAAAGTGAAAAAGAGACAGAAAAAAAAGTTAATCAGTTTTATTTTTTATTAAAAAAATTTAGTTAATCAGACTTGAACTTCACGGTTTTTTGTGGTGATTCTTCCTCCCTGCCATTGACCACGGTAGGATGTTGCGCCGCTAACTTGATGAAAAACTGCAAAAACAAATCTTGCTCCAAGATCAATTTTCACCTCAATTGGTCCCTCATTTTTTAAACCAAAAGTAAGCTTGCCTTGATATCCTGGCTGAGCGATGCCTGTCCTAAGAAAAAGCCCTGAGCGAAAAGTGGTTGTTCGGGGAATAAAGGTGGCGCAGATATCAAGAGGGAGATTGACTTTTTCAATTGTTGTCACCAGATAAAAATCTCCAGGCTTAATAATTATTGATGAAAGTTTTTTAGGATGATAACAAGCGACCAATTTGATTTTTGGTGTTTCTCTTTCAATAAGACCTAAATAGGCTTTGCCTTCAATCTGGTAAACTTCACCAAGCCTTAGATCAAAGCCAGCTCCTTCTGGATTTGTCAGTTCTCGCTGATCAAGATTTTCAACCAAATTATTGTTTTTGACTAAAAAAAGCAACTTTTTTGGTCCAAGAATCATATAAATTTTAAAAAACTAGATGACTCCTAATTCTTCTATTTTAATCTCTCCATTTGAAAAATCAACTTTGTAAATCATTTTTCCTTCAGCTTTAAGTTTTATTTCTTCAAAAATGAAAACTTCATGAGTCTCTTTTAAAGTTATTGAAAGATAATCTTGATCTAGGCCAGGAAAAAGGGTGACTAATTTTTTTTCAAAAAGATAAGAGGCGATTTTTTCAAGCCGTTTTTCTTTTTGAGTAAATTGACAGACAAAAAGATGGATGTTTTTTTCGCCTTCGTTAGTTTTTAAAAAAATATCTTCGTTTATACTATAATCACCATAAACAAAAAAAACCGCTTGAGGATTGTCTTTATGAGAAGTTTCTGATTTTAATTTTTTAAAAAAGGAATCTTCTTTTTTTATCTCAAAACCAAAATCTTGAGAGGCTTTTTCAATAATTTTTTTCTCAAAATCAGTAATTTTTTTCAAGTCTTCATCTTTTACCAAAAACCTATTTTCCAAAACAATATTAAAAATATCCTTTTTTGTCAAAAACATTTTTTTATTATAACAA
>JBBILA010000033.1:0-8421 GCA_037445105.1 Candidatus Microgenomates bacterium | reverse complement strand
GTAATAATGCTGATTTAAATAAGACGCTAGTTTTAGCACTAATTTCTGTGATTATTATTCAAATAAGTGGGATTAAATATCTAGGTTTTAAAAACTATATTAAAAAATTTATTAATTTTTCAAATCCGATTAATTTTTTTGTTGGAATTTTAGAGACAATTTCGGAAATCTCAAAAGTTATCTCTTTTTCCTTCAGACTTTTTGGTAATATTTTTGCCGGAGAAGTGCTTTTGGCAGTGATGGCTTTTTTAATCCCGGTATTAGTCTCTTTTCCATTTTTGGTTTTGGAAGTTTTTGTTGGTTTTGTTCAGGCATTGGTCTTTTCGATGTTGACAGCAATATTTTTAAATTCGGCTACCACGAGCCATCATTAAAAAGGAGGTGATAAATAATGGATGAAGGAATAAAACTTTTAGCAACTGCTTTGGCAATTGGTCTTGGGGCTATTGGGCCGGGTATCGGTATTGGAATTATTGGTGGAAAAGCTGCAGAAGCAATCGGTCGCAATCCGGATGCTTCGAGCCAGATTCAAACCAATATGATTTTGGCAATTGCTTTTGCTGAAGCAGTGGCGATTTATGCTTTAGTTATCGCTTTAATTATTAAATTTGTTTAAAAATTATGGAAGGATTAGGAATAGATATCAAACTTTTAATCGCTCAGCTTATTAATTTTCTTTTGTTTTTTTTAATTTTCAAAAAATATATCGCAAAACCTTTTTCTTCATTTATAAAAAATGAGATAAAAAAAGATGAAGAAAAAGAAAAACTTTTTGCTGAGATAAAGAAAAAAGAAGAAGCGATGATTGAAGAAGAAAAAAAACTTAAAGCCAAAATGAAAAGAGATCTTGAAGAAGCGATTTTAAAATCAAAAAAAGAAGCTAAAGCTTATAAAGAAGAACTGATTGCTCAAGCTAAAAAAGAAGCAGAAGAGATTGTTAAAAAAGCTAAAAAACAGATCGAAATGGAGAAAAAAGAATTAGAAAAAGAAACTAAGAAAAAAGTTATTGATCTGGCTTTAATTTTGGTTGAAAAAGGTTTAGAAAATTATCTTGATGAAAAGACACAAAAAGAGATCAATAAAAAGATGATGGAAAACTTAAAAAAAGTTATTAATTAAAACATATGAAAGCAAAGATTATCTCTACTTATCGATTAGGAAAAGATCAGATAGAAGAAATTAGGAAAAAAATTCCTTTGATAAAGGAAGCGGAGATTGAAAATGAAGTTGATAAAAAAATTCTAGGAGGAATTGTTATTGAGGTTGAAGGAAAAATCATTGATTTATCAATTTTAGGCAAATTAAAAACTTTTAAAAAAAATTTATATGAAGCAATTTGATGATTTTTTAAAAACTGTTGAAAAAAAAATTACCTCAGATATCTCTTTGGAAAAAAAAGAGGTTGGTCGAGTTTTGGAAGTAAAAGACGGTGTCGCTTTAGTATCTGGTTTAGAAAATCTTTCTTATGGAGAGGTGGTTGAGTTTGAGACTGGTCAAAAAGGATATGCTATTGATTTAAATGAAAAAGAGACAGGAATTATCATTCTTGATGATTATTTACCAATTAAAGCTAATGATGAAGTTTATCGTCTAAATTATACGTTATCGATCCCGGTTGATGAAAGTCTTTTAGGAAGAATTGTCAATCCTTTAGTTGAGCCTTTAGACGGCAAAGATAAAATCACTTCAAAAACTTTTTATCCAGTTGAGAAAATCGCTCCTGGAGTTATCAAAAGACAGTCAGTAAATACTTCTTTACAAACAGGAATTAAAGCGATTGATGCTTTAATCCCTATTGGACGAGGTCAAAGAGAATTAATTATTGGTGATCGAGGAACAGGAAAAACCACTATTGCCATTGATACAATTATCAATCAAAAAGGTCAAGATGTTATCTGTGTTTATTGTGCTATCGGCCAAAGAAATTCAAAAGTCGCCAGTGTGATTGAGACTTTAACTAAAAATGATGCTATGGATTATACTATTGTTGTGTCAGCTTCAGCTTCTGATCCAGCTTCTTTACAGTATCTGGCTCCTTATTCAGCCACAGCAATTGCTGAATACTTTATGGATAAAGGAAAAGATGTTTTAGTAGTTTATGATGATTTATCCAAACACGCTTGGGCTTATAGACAAATATCTCTTATTTTAAGAAGGCCAGCAGGTCGGGAGGCTTATCCTGGTGATGTATTTTATCTTCATTCAAGACTTCTTGAGAGATCTTGTCGATTAAGTGAAAAGTATGGCGGTGGCTCAATCACTGGACTACCAATCATTGAGACTTTAGAAGGAGATTTATCTACTTATATTCCAACCAATGTTATCTCAATCACTGATGGGCAGATATTTTTAGAGACAGATCTTTTTAATGCTGGTGTTAGACCGGCAATCAATATTGGTCTTTCAGTCTCAAGAGTTGGCGGTAATGCTCAAACAAAAGCGATGAAAAAAGTTGCCGGAAAGCTCAAGCTTGATTTAGCCCAATATCGAGAGATGGCAGCTTTTTCTCAATTTGAGGGAGACTTAGATGAGGAAACAAAAAAATTTTTAAATCGAGGAGCTCGTTTAACTCAGATTTTAATTCAGGATAAAAACAAACCTTATTCTTTAGCTTTAGAGGTAGCTTTGATCTATGCTGCTAATTCTGGTTTTTTAGATAATATTCCTTTAGCTGAAATAACAAAAACAGAAGAAAGATTGATAACTCATCTTTTAACAAAGGGAAAAAAATGGGTAGAAAAAATCAATAAAACTAAAGTTTTAGAAGAAAATGATGAAAAAGAATTAGAAAAATTAATTAAAGAAATTTTATGAATTTAAGAGCGATCAGAAAAAAAATTAGATCAATTTCCAATGTCAAAAAAATTACAAAAGCGATGCAACTTGTCTCAGCAGTAAAGATGAAAAAAGCTCAACAAGAAGCTTTGGAATCAGTCCCTTTTAGAACATATCTTGATAAAATCATTAAAAAAGCCGTTTTACAGGTTGATAAAGCTTATTCACCACTGCTTTTTTCTCATAATAAAAATAAAAAAAATCTTTATTTGGTGATTACTTCAAATAAAGGGATGTGCGGTTCTTTTAATTTTTCAATTTTTAGATATATTTTGAAAAATATAGATTATAAAAATGATGATTTTGTTAGTTTAGGGAAAAAAGGGTCTTATTTTTTATCGTCAATTGGAGGAAGAATTTTAGCTGATTTTTCAACGACAAATTTCTCTAATACTGCTTCTGCTATCTCAAAAGAATTAATTTCAAATTTTATTAATGGAAATTATGAGAAAGTTTATCTTTTGTATAATCATTTTATTTCGGCAATGAGATTTGAGACAAAACTTGAACTTATTTTACCAGTGAGAGATTTAGAAGCAACCGCTCAAAATTATGAAAAAAAAGAACATCTTATTGAACCAAGTCCAGAATTGATTTTGAATGCCGTCCTTGTAACTTTAGTTGAGGAAAAGATTAGAGGAGCAATTATTGAGTCTCAGGCAGCTGAACATTCAGCCAGAATGATCGCCATGAAAAATGCTACTGATAATGCGACGGATATTATCTATAATTTAACTCTTTTAAGAAATAAAGTCAGACAGGAAAAAATCACTTATGAACTTTTAGATATGGTCAGTGCTAAAATATCAGTTGAAGGAAATCAAAATTATTAGTTTTTTTTAAAATATAAAAAAATATGACTGAGGGAAAAATTGTTTCTATAAGAGGGGTGGTTGTTGATGTTGAGTTTAATGAGGCTGAAACACCAAAAGTCTATGATGCTTTAGTCTATGAAGAAAAAAATAAAAAGATTGTTTTTGAGGTGGAAGCGATTTTAAAACCAGGAAAGGTAAGAACCGTAGCCATGGGTGATGTTTACGGCTTAAAAAGGGGAGTTACTGTCTATAATACAGGAAAACCAATTGAGGTGCCTGTTGGCGAACAGACTTTAGGAAGACTTTTTAATGTTTTGGGAGAACCAATTGATGAAAAACCTTTTAAAAGCGATGGAAAAAAATATCCGATTCATAAACAAGCGCCAGTTTTAAGCGAACAAAAAGTGGAAAAAAATATCTTTGAGACTGGAATCAAAGTAATTGATCTTTTAGTACCTTTTATCAAGGGTGGTAAAGTAGCGGTTTTTGGCGGTGCTGGTGTTGGAAAAACAGTTTTGATTCAAGAGATGATTCATAATGTTGCCAAAAAGCATCATGGAGTTTCAGTTTTTGCCGGAGTTGGTGAAAGAAGTCGAGAGGGAAATGATCTTTATCATGAAATGGTTGAGACAAAAGTTATTGATAGTACGACCTTAGTTTTTGGCCAGATGAATGAACCGCCAGGAAACAGACTCCGGGTAGCTTTAACCGGTGTGACAATGGCCGAGTATTTTCGTGATGAAAAAAATATGGATGTTTTGCTTTTTATTGATAATATTTTTAGATTTGCTCAAGCAGGAGGAGAGGTGTCAGCTCTTTTAGGAAGAATTCCCTCAGCCGTAGGTTATCAGCCAACTTTATCATCAGAGATGTCTGCTTTGCAAGAAAGAATTACCTCAACTAATAAAGGATCAATCACTTCAATTCAAGCAGTTTATGTGCCTGCTGATGATTATACTGATCCGGCACCTGTTGCTACTTTTGCTCATATTGATGCATCGTTAACTCTTGAGCGATCTTTAGCTGAACAAGGTCTTTATCCAGCAATTGATCCTTTGACTTCATCATCAAAGGCTTTAGATCCGGAGATTGTTGGCGAAGAACACTATCAAGTAGCAAAACAGGTCTTAAAAACACTGCAAAGATATAAGGATTTGCAGGATATTATTGCTATTTTAGGGATGGAGGAGTTATCAGAAGAAGATAAGAAAACTGTTTCAAGAGCAAGAAAAATTCAAAGATTTTTAACTCAACCGATGTTTGTTGCCGAACCTTTTACAGGAAGAGAAGGAAAATATGTCTCAATTGAAGAGACTGTTGAAGGATTTAAACAGATTCTTGAAGGTCAACATGATGATAAAAATGAGATGGATTTTTATATGATTGGCAATATCTCTGAAGTTTATAAAAAATAAATGTTAAAACTTAAGATTATCACTCCAAAAAAAGTCGTTTTAGAAGAAGAGATAATCTCAGCTACTCTTCCGACTGAGGAAGGGGAGATAACGATTTTAGAAAAACATATGCCACTTTTTTCTTTGATAAAAGAAGGAATTGTTAAAATTAAAAAAACTGATGGTGAAGATTATTTTGCTATTGGTGGGGGATATCTGGAGACTGATGGAAAAGAATTAATTATTTTAGTTTCTCGAGCATATGGACAGGATGAAATAGATGAAAAAATGATTTTAGAAGCTCAAGAACAAGCAAAAAAAATTTTAGCTAATCCTTCATCGGAAAAAGAAAGACAAGAAGCAATTGCTTTAATGAAAAGAGCAATCATTGACTCCAAGCTTATAAAAAAGAAAAAAGCAAAAACAATATAATAACTCTTTCCTGCTAAAAAAACATCATTAGCGAGTAAGCATTAATAAACAATCAATAAAAAATTTTTAATAATTAAATAACAAATTTTTAATCAATTTTTAATATATTAAAAATTAAAATATTTATTATTGATTAAAAATTTATTTATTAATTTATTTATTATTTGTTTAGAAATTAGGTCAATTAGAATAATTAGGTTAATTATTCTTAATACTTACTACTAAATACTATCTACTAATTTTAAGTTGACTTGTTTTTTTGTTTTTATTAAATTTAAAATTATGAGCAAAAAACTAATTGTTTGGTTTGATGAGGTTAATAAAGATGATGTTTATTTTGTTGGTGGAAAAGGAGCCAATTTAGGCGAGATGGTGAACGCCGACTTTCCTATACCTTATGGATTTATTATTACTTCTTATGCTTATTTTGATTTTATTGAAAAAGCTCATCTTAAAGAAAAAATTGCCAGTTTTTTAAAGTCTTTAAATTATGAAAATCCTTTAGAGTTAAAAGAAGCTTCAAAAAATATCAGAGAGTTGATTTTAAAAGCAGAACTGCCAGAAAAATTAGTTAAAGAGATAATTAGATATTATGATGATTTATTAGTCAAAGAAGAAATTTTCTATCATAAAAAATACTCAGTTTTAACACACATTTTAGGAAGAGTTAAAAGCCTTTATAAACATCCTTTTGTCGCTGTTAGATCGTCAGCGACGGCTGAAGATTTACCGAGCGCTTCTTTTGCTGGTCAGCAAGAAACTTTTTTAAATGTCAAAGGTGAAGCAAACTTACTAAAAAAAGTAAAAGAATGCTTTGCCTCTCTTTTTACTGAAAGAGCGATTTACTATCGTCATCAACAAAATTTTGATCATAATAAAGTTGGTTTAGCAGTTGTTGTCCAACGAATGATTGAGTCAGAAAAATCAGGGATTGCTTTTTCTATAGATCCTATAAATAATGATAAAAACAAAATTGTCATTGAGGCGATATATGGGCTTGGAGAGTATATTGTTCAAGGAAAAGTAACCCCTGATCATTATGAGGTTGATAAAAAATCTTTTTTGATTACCAAAAAGGAGATCAAATATCAAAATTTAAAATATGTCAAAAAAGGCTATGAAAATGTCAAGATAAAACTTGGTAATGAAGGAAAAAATCAAAAACTTACTGATCAAGAGATTTTAAAAGTTGCGATGATTGTTGCCGATATTGAAAAACATTATTTTTTTCCTCAAGATATAGAATGGGCGATCGAAAAAGGAAGAGTCTATATTGTTCAATCAAGACCGGTGACAACTATTAAGGACAATCAAAAATTAACTAACTATCAGTTTCAGCAAGAAAATCTTATTTTAACCGGATCGCCAGCTTCTCCTGGAATAGGGATTGGACCAGCAAAAATAATCTTTTCTCCAAAGCAGATCAATAAAATAAAACATGGAGATATTTTGGTAGCACCTCAGACAAATCCTGATTATGTACCGGCAATGAAAAAGGCAAAAGCGATTGTCACTGAAAAAGGAGGGCGGACATCTCACGCGGCAATTGTTTCAAGAGAACTAGGAATACCAGCGGTTGTTGGCGCGGAAAACGCCACAAAAATCATCAAAGATAATCAGATCATAACAGTTAATGGAACTACAGGCGAGATTTTTAAAGGAAAAGTGATTGTTAAAAATAAAGAATTTTCTTATAAAACAAGAAAACTCCAGACTTTAACAAAAATTTATGCCAATTTAGCTGAGGTTAGCGAGATAGAAAAAGTCTCAAAGATGAATGTTGATGGAGTTGGTCTTTTAAGAGCTGAATTTATGATCGCTGAGATTGGGATTCATCCAAAGCAATTTATCAAACAAAAGAAAGAAGATGTTTTTATTAATAATCTTTCAAGAAAACTTTTAAAATTTGCCTCGGCTTTTTCTCCAAGACCGGTTGTTTATCGAGCTACTGACTTTAAGACTAATGAATATAAAAATCTTCTTGGTGGAAAAGATTTTGAACCTGAAGAGGAAAATCCGATGCTTGGTTTTCGGGGTGCCTATCGGTATATTAGCAATCCTGAAGTTTTTAATTTAGAGCTTGAGGCAATTAAAAAAATTTGGCAGAAAGGATATAAAAATCTTTATTTGATGATACCTTTTATTAGAGCACCTTGGGAGCTTATAAAGATAAAATCTTTAATTGAAAAAGCCGGTCTTTTTGCTTATCCTGAATTTAAACTTTGGATTATGGTTGAAGTGCCTTCTTGCGCGTTAAATCTTGAAGAATTTTTAAAAATTGGTGTTGATGGAGTTTCTATAGGAACAAATGATTTAACAATGATGCTTTTAGGTGTTGATCGAGATAATGATGAAGTGGCAAGACTTTATGATGAGAGGTCACCGATTGTTTTATCAACTTTAAAATATATTATCTCAACTTGTAAAAAATATAAAGTAAGTTCGTCTATCTGTGGTCAAGCACCATCTGATTATCCGGAAATTGTTGAATTTTTAGTAAAAAATGGAGTAACAAGCATCTCTGTTAATCCAGATGTGATTGATAGAACAAGAGAGATTGTTTTTGATATTGAAAAACAGATTTATGCAAAATAGAGATTTTTTTCTAATTTTTTAGATTAATATAAAGCTCCAGATGCCAATTATTATTAGCCGACTCAGTCAGATGAAGGTTGGCAAAAAATTTGGTGTTGAATTTTTGAAAAATTATCTATAAAATATAATTTTGCTCTTTGAAAATTTGGCCAATTTAGTTTATTAAACGGGTTAGGATCAGATACTTTATAGTATCTGGTTTTTTTAAGAGTTTGATCCTGGCTCAGGATGAACGTTGGCGGCGTGCCTGAGATATGCAAGTCGAGCGACCCGCTCAATCCCGCAAGGGAGCTGAGCGGGAGTGGCGGACGGCTGAGTAACACGTAGGAATCTACCCCTGCCTCGAGAAT
>JBBILA010000032.1:0-8437 GCA_037445105.1 Candidatus Microgenomates bacterium | reverse complement strand
CCAATAAGAAAAAAAGCAATCATCTTCTGTCTTTTATATTGACGCTGAAAACGCAGTCTGCGGGAAAGATACATAATGAAAAGTATAGCATAACTAGCATTTAGTAGTAAGTATTAAGTAGAAAGTATTTAGTATTAAGAATAATTAACCTAATTGATCTAATTATTCTAATTGACCTAATTTCTAAACAAATAATTAATAAATTTTTAATTTTTAATTTAACTTTTGAATTTTGCCTTTTGACTTTTGAACCCCAAATTGAGTACCTTTGGGATTTTAAATTTATTTAAGTATTGATTAAAAATTTGTTTATTTATTATTAAGTTCTCGAATAATTTCTTCAGGAGTTAAACCTGTAGTCTCTTTAATTTCTTTAGCAACTACACCTGTTAAACCTGCAGGACTTTTTTTAATTATTTCTTCTGCTATACCTCTTAATTTCTCTAATCTAGATTTTTCAGCTTGCCCTATTCTTGTAGTTAAAGGTTTTGAACCAGGAGAAAATCCCGCTGTAAGACGTTTTCTTTTTTTTTGCATTTGCTATTGCTCTTGAAATCGATCCTAAATTTTCTCCTCCTTCTTCCGTATATTTTTTACAATAAACTTATAATTCTCTCCAACTCTTTTTTTGCCTCATCTTCGGTGAGGTTTTTGGTTGAATCAGAAAAATAAAATCTTAATGTCAATCTATTTTTATACAAAGAAACTACTTCTATCTTTTGCACCAATTTTGATTTTGATGCTTTTTCTTTAATATCAATATACTTTAAAGAATCAGACAAGTCAAATGTTTTATCAAGTTTAATCACCGCATAAGGATTAATCGGTTTATACAAAGCTATCTGGCGATAATTTTTTATTAAATCATCAACCTCAATCTCAACCATAAAAACTCCTTGTTTTTCTTTAATCTGAAAATCAAAATTATCAATGTTTAACTCTTTTAAAAGCGCTTCAACAATCCCTTTTAAATCAAAATAATCAGTATTTACTGCTATTCCTAATTTATATCTTTCCTCAGGCAGATCGTTTTTTTTTGGATGATAAACCTTGGCAATTTCAAAAAATCTCAATACCTCTCTTTTTCCTTGATTATCTTTTATATTCTTAAAAAGCGAAGGCAAAAGACTTTGGCGCATATACTCTATCTCTTCAGAGATAGTGTTTGAAATTCGAAGATAATTTTTAGGATCTTCTCCCCAATCCTCAATCATCTTTTTGCTTATCATTGAATAATTTATCACCTCATTAAGCCCTAAATGTTTTAAAAAATACTTTATCTTTAAACTTAAATTAAAAAACTTCTCATAACTTTCAGGCTGGTAAACCAAAACCGGCGGTGAAAAAGAGTTTGGCAGATTATTATACCCATAAATTCTTGCCACTTCTTCTACCAAGTCCTCAGGAATAGAAATATCATATTTTCTATAAAAAGGAACTCTGACAATAAGATGACTGTCTTTTTCCTCAACTTTAAAACCTAAATTCAAAAGGATTTTTTTTATCACTTTTTTTTCAATTTTTATGCCAATTTTCTTTTCAAAAAAATCAAAACTCGTCTCTATTTTTTTCTCTTGATAGGGATTTTTAAAAATATCAAAGACTTTTGAAGCAGTCTTTCCAAAAGCATATTTTTCCAAAAGCTCAACTCCAAAAACCAAAGTCATCTCAACTCTTTCCTCATCAAGACCTTTTTCAAAAAAAGTCGCTGCCACGGTTCTAACGCCGGTGGTCATCGTTGTTTTTCTGATTTTTTCTTTGTTGTACGTCTGGACAAAAAGCAAAACATTTTTTGTTTTATCAGTAACTGATGAATTTAATCCTCCCATAATCCCGCAAAGATCAATCAATCTTCCCTCTCCGTCTTCAATGACAATATCGCCTCCTGGCAAAATCACCTCTTTTTTATCTAAAGTGACAATTTTTTCTCCTTTTTTTGACTCTCTCATAATCATTAATCCTTTTTTTATTTCATCAAAATCAAAGGTATGAACTGGCTGGCCAAAAGTCATCATCAAATAATTGGAAATATCAACAACATTATTAATGACTTTTATTCCGGCTGCTTGAAGACGTTTTTGGATAAAAGAAGGTGACGGACCAATTTTTACATTTTCAATAACGACCGCAGAAAATCTTGAACAAAGATTATCTTTTTCAATCCTTACTTTTAGATCGTATTTTTTATTTTTGATTTTTAAATTTTTAAACTGATATTTTTCAAACGGATTAATTTTAAGTTTTGCTTTTTTGCCAAAAAGAGGCAAGATCGCCACTGCCTCCTGAGCAATACCGATAACTGAAGCAGTATCAATTCTATTGGAGATAATCTCAATATCAAAAACATAATCATCGGCTACTTTTTCTACTTTTTCAATTGATGGTCCTGATAAAGACAAATATTTTTGCAATTCATAAGAACTAGCATCAGTTTCAAGATAATCCAAAAGCCAGTTGTAAGTGATTTTTATATTCATATGTTTAAAATTGTTCTAAAAATCTAATATCACCACTATATAAAATTCTAATATCATCAATTTTCATCCCTTCTTTCATCATCATGCACCGCTCTGGCCCAAAACCAAAAGCCCAGCCTGAATACTTTTCCGGATCAATCCCTCCTGCTTTTAAAACATTTGGGTGAACAAGTCCGGCTCCAGCAAGCTCAAGCCAGCCAGATTTACAGACCTTACATCTTTTCCTGTCAACCTCGCCTTTTCCGCCACAGACTCCGCAAGAAACATCAATTTCAAAAGAAGGCTCGGTAAACTGAAAATGAGCTGGTCGAAGTCTTATAGTTCTTTCCTTGCCAAAAAAACTTTTAACAAAAAAATCAATTGTCCCTTTAAGATGAGTGATGTTAATATCTTTATCAATGCATAAACCTTCAAACTGATGAAACATCGGCGTATGAGTCGTGTCCCAGTTTGGTCGGTAAGTTTTGGCAATATTAATCATTCTAATTGGTGGTCTGGTTCTTCTCATCTCCCGATTTTGACCAGATGAGGTATGAGGCGACAAAACCATTTTTCCATATTTTTGATGAGAAGGATAATCAATAAAAAATGTCTCAAAATCATCTCTTGCCGGATGACCTTTAGGCATATTTAAAGCCTCAAATGAAAAATATTCCCATTCAACTTCCGGATAAGAAACTCTGATAAAACCTAATTTTTGAAAAATTGAAACAATCTCTTCTATCGTGTAAGTTAAAGGATGAAGACTGCCTTTTGGATATGGTTTTCCTGGCAGAGTCTCATCAAAAAAATCCTCATTTTTTTTGTTTTCAAGATCTGTTTTTTTTCTTAAAACTAACTCTTCTATTGTTTTTTTTAACTGATTAACTTGACGACCATAGTCTTTTCTTTCTTCAGTCTTAATCTCTCTAATTTTTGATAAAAGATTATTAATAAGCCCTTTTCTTCCTAAAAATTTGATTTCTAGCCTTTGAAGTTCATCTAAATTTTTTGCCTTTAAAATCTCCTCTTTTATTTTTTGGATATCAGCATCAATCATAAAGATGATTATATAAAAATAAAATTAAACTGACAAGAGAAGAAAAAACTCAGTTATCTTGGTTTTGTAAAACATTTTCTTTTTGATGTGTTTTATAATATAATAAAAATTTATAGCCGAGGTAGCCAAGGTGGTCACGGCGGGGGTCTGAAAAACCTCAGATGTCAGTTCGACTCTGACCCTCGGCACTTTTTTTATCTCAATCTTAAAATCTTAATTAAATTTTATATTCGTTCACTAAAATTTAGTAAAAATTAATTTTTAAACTTTTATAAAACAAATAAACTATTCAGAACTAAAAGAAATTATATTATCTGATAAATAAAAAGCTATTTTTTGTGGAGAAGAAATCATTGAGAAGAAATCTCTACCATTTTCATCCGGCTGACAACTTGATGCTTGTCTAACAAAATGAATAAATACTCTTCCTTTTCTATTTTCAATTTTGATTACCCCTCCTTTAACCTGTTCTCTTTTCCGACTTAAAGAACTATGCTCTCCTGAGCCATTATAAAAAATAATTCTATTTTTTTCTAAAACATATTTTATTTCTTCTTTAAAATCTAATAAATTATTATCTCTAAAAAAATCAACTATTTTTTTAAAATTAGGAATAAAGCCTAAAAAATCCCTTTCTAATGAAGCTAATTCAGGCAAACTTTGTTCTCCTAAAACTTCTAAAATTCTTCCTACTCGATAAGAAAAAACCTGATATCTTTCAGTTAAGCTTCTTTTCATTTGGCCATGATCTAAACCTTTTTTTAAATCATTAATACTCTCGTAAAGATTAGCCCAGACATCAGCGGTTTTAATAAAAAATCTTATTCTTTCATCAACGCTCCAGTTTTCAAAAGGTTCATCATTTCCATCTTCTTTTTTAGGTACAAATCTCTCAAAATCTTGATTTTTTCTTTCAAGATAACTTAACTCTGAATCTTTTTGAGGAGGAGTTAAAAACTCAACATCTTCTATAACTTGATGAATCCAACTATCATCTTTATCAGAAAAAATTTTTTTTAATTGAAAAAATAAACTCTCTTTATCTTGAGGATTCATTTCAAAAGCATCATGAAGAAGAGCACTAACAAAAAACCTATCAAAATCAACTCCTTTTAAAAAACTTTCCTGATACTGATCATAAAGTCTTGCTGCTAAAAAACCTGTTTTCAAAACATGACGAAGATACAATCCATTATTAACCTTTCTTCTCTCTTGTCCGTAAATATCTATAAGCAAAGGAAAAACTTTTGACAAAATAGACATTAGTCTTTCTTGATTTCTTAATAATAAGAAATCTGGAAGAACAAAATCTTTTAAATTATTTAAATCTTTTTGTGAAAAATCAGAAATAATAAAAACTAAACCAAACAATTTTTCTCCAAATCTTGGATTAAAATTTCTTTCATTTTTACTCATAAAGAATAATTATACTATAGGATAAAAGAAGAAGCAAATTATTTTTTTATCTCAAGTTTTTCAAACCATCCTTTTCTTAAAAGAATAGCAATAATCGCATAAACAGCTATATCAATCCAAGAATCATCAATTAATTCATTTTCAGGTTTATTGCCTGTCATTAATAAATGTTTAATTCTGTTGAATTTCTCCGAAATCCGAAAGGCGATTCCCAACTCGCCCATATCAAGAATATTGCCTTTGCCATAATCCTTATGCTTTTTAACAAAGGTCTCCAAAGCTTTTTTGCAGACTTCCTCAAAAGCTTCATCTAAATATTTTGGATCTTTCATAAGAAAAGTTTATCAAATTTTAAATTTTTTTTAATCAAAAACTGATAATATCTTCAATATCTAAAATATTAAAATCAATGTTTGGATATTTTTTTTTAAATAGTTTATATTTTGAATCTTTAGCAAGTTTTTTATTGACTTTTATTTCAAAAGCTTTATCATCAACAACAAAATCAATCTCTGCTTTATCCGCTGTTCTCCAATATTTTATTTCATCTAAAGAATACCGATAATTTAACAATTTAAAAAAATAATTCTCTAATATTTGTCCTTGATCTAATCTTAAAGGAAAAACCTCAAAATTATTAACTAAAAAATTGCGAACACCCAAATCATTAAAATATATTTTTGGCATTTTTGTTAATTCTTTTCTTATGTTTTTGTAAAAAGGACGAACAAGATAAATATGAAAAGATTTTTGCATTACATAAAGATAATTATCAATAGCTGACTTTGAAACTCCCAAAGTAATTGATAATTCTAAACTATTAACCAATCCGCCAATTTGTTGGGCTAAAATCTTCATTAGTCGGTAAAAAATCTCATCTTGTCTGATATTGGCTTCATAAATATCCTTTTTTATGTAAGAATAAACAATATCACTTAAAATTTCTTTTTTTTCTTCGTTAGAATCAGCTAAAACCACTTTTGGATAACCTCCATAAATCAAGTATTCAAAAAAACCTTTTTTAAATTCATCTTTTTCTACTAAAGTTAAATCTTGATAATTTTTATTTGCTAAATCATCTAGTTTTTTAAAAATAAAATACTCATTAAGAGATAAAGGATAGATATTAAAAATTTTTTTTCTCCCCACTAAAGAATCTTTAAAACGTTTATCTAAATAAAAAGCTGACGAACCGGAAACAACCAACTTAATTTTTGACTGATATTGATCATAAATATACTTTAAAAAATTAGTTGGATCTTTTAGATACTGAATTTCATCTATGAATACATAGGTTCTTTTTTTTAGATTTATTGGCAAAATTTGAAAAATCTGCTTTGGTGATTTATCTAATAAAAAACATATTTCTTTATCTTCTAAATTAATAAAAAAATGCGGTTCATTTTTTACTTCTTTTTCCAACTGATGAAGAATGGTTGTTTTTCCTACTTGACGAGCACCAATAAAGATGAGAATTTCATTAGTTTGAAGATATTTTTTTGCTTTAATTGTTACATCTCTTTTTATGCTCATAAATATATTTTATCGGATATTTTGTATTTGTCAAGTTAAAAATATATATTTATCAAATAAATCAAACAAAGACTGTTCTAGCATAGAACAGTTCTTAAACAAAAGCGTCCCAAAAATCCCTTGTAAAGTAGTAATATTAAAATATATTTTACTATGATTAATGAAGGTTCAAGACGCTACTTAACTTTAAAAGAATTAGGAATTGAACAAGAAATACCAAATCATGAAATAGAACTAACAAAAAGTGAATTACCTGTAAGAGTATTTGGAGAGGCTGACCTTGGAAAATGTAATCATCCATGCCTAAATGGTGATAATTGCTCAAGAATATTTGGAGTAACAGAACATTATATAATACCAATATTACGTAAATAATTTAATTCATTTGAATTTTCTGATAATTTTTCTAACTTTATCTTTTATTTTCTCAGTTACTTTAACTCCAATTATTCCATACTGAAAATGACCATAAACAACAAGACTTTTTAAAGGAGAAAAAAGAATCGCTAGCAATGCCAAAAGATCTTCTTCTCCGTTAATAATAAACCAATTATTAAAAGCAGATTTCTTATTCGGGAATGACATTTTTTTATCAATTAACTCTTTTAATTTTTCTGCAGTTTTAATATTGATTGTTCCAGGTTTATTTATAAATTTAACCTTTGCAAAAAAACTATTCAAATTGATCTTCGCCTTGGCAGAGATACCATTGGATAACGCTTGTCGACGCGATCTAAAATCTATTATTTTTATATCTGGATCAATGCCTTTCTCAACAAGCGAGTTAACAATAATATCACCAACAGCAATTATCATCGTTAGTTGTCTTTTTTCAAGATAATCTATCAAAGAAAAAGTGTCTTTAAAAATTAAACCTAATGGTTGTCTTAGTTTTTCTCGAAAATTATCAGGCAAAATCAGCTCTTCTTTATCAAATCTTTTTAAAAAATTAAGATAATTTCTTCCTGATCTATCAATCTCCCCACTTCTTATCCTTTCTGAAGAAAGAATCTTTCCATCATTAGCTAAAATCTCTTTCGCAATAATAATTCTC
The DNA here is from genome assembly GCA_037445105.1 of Candidatus Microgenomates bacterium. GTDB lineage: Bacteria > Patescibacteriota > Microgenomatia > UBA1406 > GWC2-37-13 > GWC2-37-13. The sequence continues at coordinate 918 of JBBILA010000032.1, read as the reverse complement.
AATTTTCTTAAATGATTTTTCTCTCTTAAATCATTAATTTTTAAAGCATTAAGATAGGTATTTTTCGAAACAACAATTGCATCAATATCTTTCATCTTATCTACCCCGCCGGTAAAGTCATTAATAGTAATAATTTTTGCTCTATTTAACCAGTGTTTTTTTTCTAAAAAATTTACGACCGAATTTTTTCTTTCAAAAAACGATTCTAATGCGGTCGTTAAAAATTTATTCTGAATAAAATCATCTGTGGTTATCCCGATTATCACTTTTTTTCCATTTAAAAAAGCCGTTTTTAAAAACTCTTGATGACCTTTATGAAAGTGATCAAAACTTCCGCCTAAAACTACTTTATCAAAAATTATTTTTGAAGATAAGATCTGACAGTCGTTAACTAAATATTTAGGTAGACGATCCTGCCACGGTTTTTTTTGTCTAATCAATTTTCTTATTCTCCAGCCTTCATAAAGAAATCTTTTATAATATGGAAAACGCTTGACTTGATAACCGGCATTTTCCATGATTTTATTTGTCCATTCGTTATTGCCAATAACAATATCAAATTGACCAACTTTATTTTTAACATTTTCTAGCCATTTTTCATCATCAAAAAAATCTTCAAGAGAAACAATTTTTTCTACTTTTAATTTTTCATTTTTTATCACTTTTTTAATCATCTCTTTTCTTTTTTCATAGCTTAAAGGATTATTTTTATCAAAAATGCTTGCGCTTCCTATACCAATAATTATCTTGTCACAAATCTCTAAACCTTTTTTTAAAAGATAAAGATGACCAAAATGAAAAGGTTGAAATCGACCAATAATAAGACCGGTTTTATAATTCATAAGGTAATTATAAGTGATAAAATCAATTTTTAATTTTTAATTTTTAATTTTTAATTTTGAATTTTGAATTTTGAAT
>JBBILA010000031.1:0-9829 GCA_037445105.1 Candidatus Microgenomates bacterium | reverse complement strand
ATTTTAACAATGCTTTAGTTGATTATTTGATCTGGTATAATACAAAACGTGTTCATAAATCATTAGGCAATATTTCACCTATCAACTATCTGTTAAAAATTTTACCTCAAGAGTCTCAAATGTATGTGACCTATACAAGAATTTGTTTTTTAAGGATTTTTGTGCTATAATATATCCTATATGGATAGTTTTAATAAGGTAATTTCTTTTATTTTAGGTTTGGTAGTTGTTATTGTTTTTTTTGCCGTAGTTACCGGACGAGTAAAAATTGGAAAATTTAATCCACCAGTTTTTTCCAAAAGACTTACCCCTACCCCTACTCCTACTCCTATATCATCAATTAATATCCCCTCAACTGATCAACCACAAACAACAACAAAATACAATAACTATAAAACTCAAAATCCAAAAACAATTCCAGCAACAGGTCTGCCAACCTTTTTTATTCCTACTTTAATTGGTGGCGCTTTAGGAGGATCTTTTTTAAAAAAAGCAGGAAAAAAATAATTTTTTTATTGACCAAAACCAGGAATTTTAAGAATTCCTGAAGCGATAAAATTAACAATCAAAACACTGCCTAAAGTGAAAACCAAACCAATGATTGCTCCATTAACCAATCTTTTTCCATAATTTAATTTTTCTGGTTCAGCCTGAGAGGTAGCGATAATAAAACTGCCATATAAAAGATAAAGAAAAGCGACTCCTCCTACAATAGAAAAAATAATATTTAAAATAGACTGGACCAAAGGACCAGCGGCTCCTTCTCTTGTGAATCCTCCCCCACCGCCAAGACAGCCTAGAAAAGTATATTGTTTTCCAGGAACAGGTGTTGGGGGAAGATTGGTATTTTCATTTATTAAAAGAGTTTCTTTTTTTTCCGGATCATCGCTTGAGTTAGGATAAAGACATCTTTTACAAGAAAGCCAGCTTTGAGGAGGGGGGTTTGGCGGACAATAACCACAAAGATCGCAGGCAGAATAACGAGGAGATGGTTTTTCTTGACCAAAAGAAATTCCCGGATTTAAAAAAAGTGAGATTAAAAGGAAAAAAACGACCAAAAATCTCTTCATACTTATTTTAAGTATAATTAAAATATGATAAAAAAGATAGTTTTAATTTTTTTGGGTTTTTTTTTAATATTTTACCCTTTTTTTATTAAGGCAGGCGAACTTGAAGATTTAACCAAAGAACTTGAATCTTTAAAAAAAGAACTTTCAAAAAAAGAGTCAAATTATCAAGATTTAAAAACAAGACTAAATAGTATTAAATCAAGACTTTTTTTGTTAGAACAAGAAATTACAAAAAAAGAACAGGAAGTCAAAAAAGGCGAAGAAACCTTGATCTATCAAAAAAATCTTCTTAATGAAAAAGCAAAATCTTATTACAAAAATATGAGTAAAAACTCTTCTAATCTTTTAGCTGTTTTAATCTCAACTAACATCTCCAAATCATTAAGAGAGTTTTTTTATCAAAAATCATTGGTTAACAAAGACAAAGAAACAATTATTAAAATTGTTTTATATATCAAGCGACTTGAGGAGATAAAATCATCCCTTGAAAATGAAAAGAAACAACTAGCTTTTTTAAATAAAGAGATAGAAAATCAAACAAAGATATTGGAAAGAGAGATCTCTGAGACAAAACAAAAAATTGCTCAATTAACTGCTAAACAGCAAGAATTGATAGCTAAAAAGTTTGCCAGCATATACATTCCTCGATCTGCATCAATTGTTTATGATTGTCGACCAGACTACAATCCACGAACCAATGAAATAAAAGATAGTGGATTTTCTCCTAAGTTTGGTTTTTTTACTTTTGGTGTTCCCAATCGTGTTGGTATGAATCAATGGGGAGCAAAAGGCAGAGCTGATGTTGGTCAAAATTTTGAAGAAATTTTGAGAGCCTACTATAATTTTGACACCTTTCAAAAATACGATGTTAATACAAAAATAAAAGTTCAGGGATATGGAGAATTTTCTCTTGAAGATTATGTTTTAAGGATATATGAAGTTCCTGAAAGTTGGCCTCTTGAGGCACTTAAAGCCCAAGCAGTAGCAGCACGATCTTATGCTTTAAGATATGTTGAGGATTTGAGGAATAACAATAAATCTGATGAAATTTGTACCACTGAAGATTGTCAGGTTTTTAAGCCCGATCCAAAACAAGGACAATGGGCAACAGCCGTTAAAGAAACAGAAGGGTTGGTTATGATTAAGGATGGGGTTCCAATCAAAGCTTGGTATTCTTCAACTCATGGAGGATATATTTTTAATTCGTCAGCGATTGGTTGGCAGCCAACATCGTGGACCAAAGATGGCCGAGACACAAAAACATCTGTTAGTAATTTTAAAGAACTTTTTGAGCAAGCATATGATCGGGACTCCCCTATTTTCTATTGTAATTGGGGATATCGAAAAGAATACAATAATACAGGATGGCTAAAATCAGAAGAAGTAGCAGATATTATTAATGTAATTTTATTGGCACGGATTGATTCAAATACTAGACGTTTTTTATATCAAGTTGATGCCGGGGGTGATGTTTGGAATGAGCAAAAAGTAAAAGAAGAATTAAAAAAAAGAGGAGTCAACCCATTCAATAATGTTTATTCTGCAAATATTAGTGCAGATTTTAATCAAGGAAAAGTATTAAATGTTAGTTTTTCAGGAGATGGAGGCAGTTTTAATTCTGATGGAGCAGAATTCAAAGATTGGTTTAATGCCCGGGCTCCAAGCAACATTCAAATTCGCGGTCCTCTTTATAATGTCGAAATTAAATAAAATTTTATTTTATCAATCTTTGAATATAATTTAAAACTTTTTCTCTTTCTTTTTCAAAAATTTTTAAAGTTTTTTTTCGAAGCGAGGAAGGAAGGGTAAATGATGAATGAATACCAAAATATTCTTTAATTAATTCTTCTTTTCTCTCTTCGGCCTCTTTTAAAAACTGTTTTTTAAATTTTTCAATCAACTCACCTTTAATTCCGTTTTTATAAGCAAGATAAAAAGCCAAAAGCTGCTCATCTCGACCTAAACCGCTTGAGCCATAAGTACTGTCAACGTTTTTTTTATCAAAAAGGACAAAAAATTTTTCTTTTTTCAAAGTGAGCATATTTTCATAAAAACCAACTCGTTCAGGAGAAAAATTAAAAGCCTTTAAAAAAATATAGATTCGAGCACATTTTTCACAGACACCACACCAACGTCTTTTTTTTGCCTCCTCTTCTTCAGAAAAACAAGACATTTGAAATCGGCTGATTTCAGGATAACGATGATGAAGAATATAAATGATAAAAATTTCATGAATCGGTTCAACCAAACTTCCAATATGGGTATTAATAGAGAATTGTTTTGGAATATCGTTTAAGTGTTGCATGGCAAAAATACTTTGTTCAAAAACCGGATTAACAAAAAATCCTTCTTTATCAGTAAGATAAAAATTACAACTTTGCTCATTGCCAAAAAATAAATATTTAGTTTTTAGAGAAAAAAAATAAGGAAGAAGAAGAAAGGCATATTGAGAAAGGATAATATCCCAACCCCAACGTAATTTCTCAGATTGTCTTAATTTTCCAATTGAAAGAGGAAAAAAAATTACTTCTTCATTGAAATGATTGTAAAATCTCTCAGCCAACTTTTTTTTATGAGCATTTTCAAAATTACTTTGAGGTTCTTTCATAAAAACAAGAATTGTTTTTACTCCCAGCTCATTTAATAGACTGTAAGTTAGAAGGCTATCTTTACCAAAAGAAAAAAGGATAATTGCCCGCTCTTTTAATGATTTTTTTAACTGTTTTCCCTGATAAAAATGATTAAGACTATTAAACTTTGTTTGGAAACTATAGTTATAAAAATTTTTTAATAAAACAGAGGTTGATTGATAATTTTCTTTTTCAAAGATATTCATCGGGATTGAATATAAAAGAAGTTTAAAAAAAAGTGGTTCGATTGGCGGATGAGGAAAATGATAGATTAATTTTCCTTGGTCAACAAAAGGCAAATGCCAAGTGCTGATATAAGCTAAGCTATCAGCAAAAAGACGATGAAGAGATTTCGGAAAGTTTTTCCAGATAAAAGAATCATATAAAATCTGATATTTTTTTTTACCAATTTTTATTTCGATACCATTTCTGATGATTTTTCGATAAATATGAATTAATTTTTGCATCTAATTAAAAGCCTGTTGAAAAATTAATCTTAATAATTATATCATTAAATTATGAAAAAAATTTTTTTACTCATCTTTCTTTTTTCTTTTTTAATTTTGCCAAAAAGCGTTTTTGGGATGACATTTGATCTGATTCCTCCTGAGGGAGAGCTTAAAAGAGGTCAGGAAATAAAATTTATTGTTAATATTGATACTGAAGGAAAATCATATTCTTCGGTTCAAATCGGAATGACTTATGAAACTCAGTATTTAGAATATATCTCTACTTCTGCTGGCGATACTTTTACTAATGTTTCTGCTGATAATCTTGGAGAAGGAAAATTAATTCTTACTGGAACATCCAATTCTCCTTATTCAGGAAAAGGAGTTTTTGCTTATGTAACTTTTAAAATAATTGCTGATGCACCAGGATCAACTCAGCTTTGTGCTTTGTATAATCCTGATATCACCCCAACAGCTCAACCAACAAGGATTATCCCAACCGCTTTGCCAACTTCAGGAATAGTAGGAAATGTTAATAAAGGTATTTTTGTCGGAGTAGTTTTTTTGTTTTTGTCAGCCGGATTTTTTGTTCTTAAAAACACCTAAATTTTATTTATGAAAAAAAACTTATTAAAGTTTTTCATATACGGATTTTTTTTTATTGTTTTTGTTTTCCCTCTTTTTTTTATTGTTTTTTCTCAAGAGACAAATAATCAACAAAATCAGACAGTTCCCAGAGCCTATGCTTGTCCTCCAGAACTAGAAGAAATTTACAAACAAAAAAATACCGGTGAAAAATGTACAACATCCTATGAGGAGTTTAAATCAAATCCCAATCTTTATCATTATTGGACTGATGATGAAAAAGTAACTATTGAAGGAAGAGCAAAAGAAAGAGCCAGACAATTTATTTTTTGGGTGATGAATCATCCGTCAATTGATAATCATCCGGTTTTAATAAAGGTTTGGTCAACAGCAAGAAATATCAGTTATTTTTTTGTTATTTTAATTGCTGCTCTTTTAGGTTTAGGAATTATTATTGGCCAAAGAACAAACTTTGATACCGGGATTAAAATTTGGCCATCAGTGGTAAAAATTTTTACCTCAATATTATACATTTCATTTTCGGCAACGATTGTTATTCTTTTAATCCAACTTTCTGATATTTTTATGAAGTTTTTTACGGAAAATTTAGGCGGAAAAGATTTGTTTAATATATACTTTCAAGGAGTAAGTCAAGAATCAAATTATAATTTTTATGGCATTAGGGATTTGAATATTGGTGCTCAAGAAGCAGTTAAAAATCAACTTTTTGTCTTAAAATTAACAGAGATTACTTATTATGTTTTGGGAGGAGTATTAATTTTAAGAAAAATTATTTTATGGTTTTTGCTTTTTGTTTCTCCGTTTTTGCCAATTTTGCTTTCTTTTACAATGACAAAAAATATTGGTATTGTCTGGATTGGGGTTTTTTTCCAATGGCTTTTTTATGGTCCGCTTTTGTCTTTGTTTTTAGGAGGATTAGCAACTATTTGGAAAGGAGGAATTCCTTTTGTTTTTGATTTTTCAAGAGGAGAATCAGCTATTGGTTATGTTTATCCAACAGCAACTAATATTTTGTGGGGAGGACCAGCCCAAAAATTAACTATTCTTAATAATGTTAATTATATTGATCCTTATGCTGAATATCTGATTACTTTAATCATGCTTTGGGCGGTGATTTTTTTTCCATGGTGGCTTTTGCGAACTTTTAGAGATTATTGTTGTGATGGAATATCAGCAATAAAAAATATTTTATTGTCTAATTTATCATCTAATAAAACTCCTCCACCCCAGCCGTCTTTTATTCCTTCGGATTTAAAACAAACAATAACTGATACAATGAAATTACAAAGAGAAATTAATACTTCAATTAAAACAAAAATTGAAACAATTGAAGAAATTAAAAAAGCAAAAACCGAAGAGATTGTTAGCCACCTTAATCTTAAAGCCAGTAGTTTAACAGATGTAGCTAGATTTGAGACGAATAAAGAAGCAATAAAAAATATTAATTATTTAAAAAATCCAACTCAAGCGAGAACAGCAACAGAAAGACAAAAGTTTATGAATATTAAAGTTGAGATAGCTAACCGAGTAACAAAATCAGATCTTTTGGCAGGAAAGATTTATTCATCGATTTTTCCTTCTCCTTTCCAGCAAATAAAAAATCGTACTAGTATTATTAGTACCTTACCAAAAACTTCTTCTGCTACTCAAATTGTTTCTTTTAAGGTAAAGCTACCAACAACAAAAGTTAAAAATGTTACCTCATCATTAGTTAATTATATTTCTTCAACTCCAACAATTATTTCAACCATCTCTCAAAAAACCAATATTGGTCAAGAAAAAATTCAACAGGTATTCAATCTTTTAAATGAAAATATTGATCAACCTCCGCAAAAAATTATCTCAAAAATTATTGAAGAGACAAAACTTGAAAAACAACAGATTTCTTCAATTATTAAAGAATACTTTTCCATAGTTAAATCTGATGAGAAAACTCTTGAAAAAATTGCCAGTGAAACCAATACCAAACCAGAAGAGGTCAAAACAGTTTTGGAAGAACAAGCACCTTTAATTAGTGAGCCGGAGAAAAATATTGAGCAGACAATTATTATTCCTCAGACAGTTTCAATTGATGAATACGAGCAGGTGAAAAAGATGTGGATTAATCAATACGAAAAAGGCGAGATTCCAACAACGGAGAATATAAAAACGAGAGAACAATGGGTAGAAAATGATATATTAGTAATTACTAATACTTTAAACAAACTTTATTCAGAAAATGAAGAGATAAAACAACAAGGTCTTGATGAAGTAAATTATATCTTACCAATTTTTATGATTAATAATTTTAATGGTGAACAACTGGTGACCTATCTTAAAGCCAAACTTGAAGCAGCAAAAACAGTCAAACTATTGCTTGATAAAGAAAAAGAAATTACGGAAAAATTAAAATCTCAAGCGGAAAAAGTTGAGGTTTTTATTCCGAAAAAAGAAGAGGCGGCAAAAGAGATGAGATTTGAAGAAGAGATTAAGAATTGACCCAATTATTCTAATTGACCTAATTAACCTAATTAATTTAAATTATTAAAGGTTCTTTGGTGAATTTAGTGAGAGTTTCTAAATTATTTTTTTTCACTAAGACTGTATCCTCAATTCTCATTCCCCATTTTTCTTGAAAATAAACCCCTGGTTCGATAGTAATCACTTGATTTTCTAACAATTGATCTTGAGAATTAGGAGAGATTTTTGGATATTCATGAATTTCAAGTCCTACCCCATGACCAGTTGAATGAGGATAATTAGGAAGATTTTTTTCTTTTATGAGTTTACGGCAGTATTGGTCGATTTCTTGAGTGGTTTTTGAATAACTATTTTTAAGAGTTTTTTCTTGGATTGATAAAAGATTTTGATAAACATTAATCTGTTTATCGGTTGGTTTTCCAAAGAAAATCATTCTTGTTATGTCGGAAAGATAGTTTTGATATTTAACACCAAAATCCATAAGAATTACTGAGTTTTTTTTTATTTTTTTATTATTGCCGTTTCTTGTATCATAATGAATGATTGATGAGTTTTTATCAATGGCAACAATTGGATAAAAAGCTAAATCATATCCTTTTTCTTTTAACCAAAACTCAATTTTAAAAGCAATCTCTTTTTCAGTTTGACCAATTTTTATAATTTTTATAATTTCTGACAAACATTGGTCTGCTATCCCACAAGCTTTTTTTATTTTTTCAATTTCTTTTTCATCTTTTATCTCTCTTTGTTTAAGAAGAAGTTTTTCAGTTTCAATAAAGTTAATTTTAGGAAAATAATTTTTTAATTTATTAAATTCCGATATTTTTAGATCATCTGCCTCAATACCACAGGTTTTTATTTTTTCTTCTTCAAAAATTTCCTGTAAGTGTTTTATAAGTCCTTTTTCCGGTGTGATTAACCTTTTCTCTTTGTCTTCGCTATTTATATATCTTGAGTCACTGAATAAATAATTATTTTTTGATGTAATAAGCATCCAGGCTTCCCTTTCATTTTCTGTTAAGGTTCTAAATCCAGAAAGGTAAAAGATGTTATAAAAATTAGAAACCAAAAAGGCGTCAAGATTTTTTTCCTGAAGAGTTTTTTTAAATTTTTTTATTGGCAAAGACATAGAAATTTTAAATTTATAGATTTTTTTTAAAAGTTAAGTTATATTATATTAGAAACTTTTTATTAAGTTAATTTTAATTTTTATGAAAAAAAAACTTAAACTAAAGATTATTTTTTATTTAATTTTAACAATTTTAGCTTTTCCTTTTGTTTTTTTTACTTTTCAATATCTGCCTAAAGCAGGAGCGATAAAAGCAAATATTATCGTTGATGTCAATAAAATATCCGGTCCTTTTCCTGATCGCTGGAAAGCTCTGGCTCAAGGAGGAGAAGAATCAGGAGTAAGAATGCTTGAAAACATTATTCCCCAAGTGTCTGAGCTTTATCCAAAAATGATTAGGATTGACCATATTTATGATTTTTATAATGTGGTTTCAAGAGATAATTTTGGCAATTTAAAATTTGATTTTAGCAAACTTGATGAGACAGTCTGCGATATCTATCATGCCGGAGCAAAACCTTTTTTTTCTTTAGGCTATATGCCAGCGACGATGTCTGATGATGGAAGTTTAATTGGTAAACCAAAAAATTGGAACGAGTGGAGTCTTTTAGTTCAAAAAACTATTGAAAGATATAGTGGAAAAAAAACTATTTTACCTTGCGGAAATCTTTATGATTTTTGGAAAACTGATTTGTATTATGAGGTTTGGAATGAGCCGGATCTTGAGACTTTTGGCAAATGGCATTATACTGGTAAAAAAAACTATAGTGATCTTTATTTTTATAGTGTTAAAGGAGCAGAAAAAGCCAAAGATGTTTTCCCCTTTAAAATTGGCGGACCAGCAACAACTGCTTTATATAAAAATTGGATTCAAAAATTTTTAGACTTTGTTTCTTATAATAATTTAAGAATTGATTTTATCTCTTGGCATCATTATTCAAAAAAAACTGATGATTATACAAATGATATTATAAATCTGAATAAATGGTTATCAGAAAAATCATATTATCAACCTTATCGTAATTTGCCAAGAGTGATCTCTGAGTGGGGTTATGATAGTGAAAAAAATCCAATTGCTGACACTGATGTTGGCGCGGCTCATACGCTTTCTTCAATTAGAAATTTTATTAATGCCAATATTGAGATGGCTTTTCTTTTTGAGATAAAAGACGGGCCAAATGGTTCTTCTTGGGGGATTTTAGATTACAACGGCGGAAAAAAGCCAAGATGGTATGCTTTACAGCTTTTAAATAAATTAGAAGGAAATCAGCTGATAGTTGATGGCGAAGGAAGTTTTGTCACAGCTTTGGCAAGCAAAAATGAAGACAAGATTGTTTTAATTTTGACAAATTATGATCAAAAAGGAGTAAATTTTGAGGCAGTGCCAGTTTTATTCAAAAATCTTTTACCGGGAAAATACAAACTAACAAAAACCGATTTAAAAGGCAGAAAAACTATTGATTTGAATTTAGAACCAATAAATGGTGAGCTTTCTCTTAAAAAAGAGAAAGCAATCATTATGCCGGCTAATTCTGTTATTGTTTT
>JBBILA010000030.1:0-9875 GCA_037445105.1 Candidatus Microgenomates bacterium | reverse complement strand
GCTACTCAGATGCTTGAAACAATGATTGATAATCCAAGACCAACCCGAGCTGAAGTATCTGATATTACTAATGCTTTTTTTGACGGGACTGATGCAACGATGCTTTCAGGAGAGACAGCTAATGGAGAATTTCCTATTCAGGTTGTCAGATATATGAATGATATTTTATCTCGAGCTGAAGAAAAATCAGCTTTAAATTTTAATGAAAAATTAGAATTAGTTGATGACCAAGAAAAATCAGTAATTAATTCGTCTTTTTCTCTTTATAAAAATTTATCTAATTTAATTTCTTTTGAGAAAATAGCCTTTATTGTTTTTACTGAGACAGGACGTTCGGCAAATCTGCTTTCTTTTTTAAGACCAAAATCCCCTATTTTTGCTATCACCCCTAATAAAAAAATAGCTTATTTTCTTACTTTAAACTATGGTATTTATCCATTTATTGATAAGGAAATCAAAAAAGGAAAAGTAACCGAGAATGTTATTGAAAAAAAAATTGAGATGTTGATCAAAAAAAAATTACTGAAAAAAGGATTAACTTTAATTGTTCTTCACGGTGATATTTGGCATCAAATTGGAGGGATTTCAACAATCAGAGTAATAAAAATTTAGTCTTATTTTTTTATGAATAATATCCGTAATTTTGCTATCATTGCTCATGTTGATCATGGTAAATCGACTTTAGCAGACCGATTTTTAGAGTTAACAGGTATTGTTGAAAAAGGTTCTCATGATGAGCAAGTACTTGATCGAAATCCTATCTCTCGGGAAAGAGGAATTACTATTAAACTAGCACCGGTAAGAATGAGTTATCAGGGCTATATCTTAAATTTAATTGATACTCCTGGTCATGTAGATTTTTCCTATGAAGTTGACAGGACTCTTTCTTGTGTTGAAGGAGTGATTCTTCTTGTTGATGCTACTCAAGGGATTCAAGCGCAGACAATCGCTAATGCTTATAAGGCAGTTGAAAAAAATTTAATGATTATTCCAGTAATTAATAAAATTGATTTGCCTGGAGCTGATATTGAAAGAACAAAAAAACAAATTATTGATTTTTTTGGAATAGATGAAAAAGAAATTTTTATGATTTCAGCAAAAACCGGCGATGGTGTTGATAATTTATTAAAGGCTGTTGTTGAAAAAATTCCTTCACCAAAAATTTTTCACAATGATTATCTTCAAGGTCTTATTTTTGATTCTTATTATGATAATCATCGAGGGGTGATCATTTTTGTTAGAGTTTTTAATGGCGAGATCAAAAAAGGAAAAAAAGTCAAACTAGCTAATTTAAAAACAGAGTTTGAGGTAAGTGAGGTTGGTTATTTTTTGCCAGATTTGACACCTGCTGATAATTTAAAAGCTGGCGAGATTGGCTATCTTGTGACCAATCTTAAAAATATAAGAGAGGTGGCGGTTGGTGATACAGTTTTGGATAAAGAAAATAATCAGGGTTTTTCTTTTTCAGGTTATAAAAAAATTAAACCAATGGTTTTTGCTTCTATTTTTCCAACGGAGACTTCAGATTTTCCTCATTTAAAAAAAGCTTTGGAAAAACTTTATCTTAATGATTCATCACTTGAATTTTCTCCAATTTATAGTCAGGCTTTTGGAGCTGGCTATAAGGTTGGTTTTTTGGGGCTTTTGCATGCAGATGTTGTCAGAGAGCGTCTAGAAAGAGAATTTAATCTAAGTTTAATTTTGACACCTCCTCAAGTGGAGTATCGAGAAGAAAAAAACGGTTTTTTTCAAGAACCAGTTGTTAAGGTGATGATCATCACTCCTTCTGAATATTTAGGAGCAGTGATGAAGCTTTGTCAGAATTATCGGGCAAAATTTTTAACAATGGATAGCAAAGATCAGATTATTTTAGAATACGAGATGCCGATGGCCGAGTTAATCTCTGATTTTTTTGATAATTTAAAAAGTGTCACTTCTGGATATGCGTCTTTAGACTGGTATTTTTTAGGTTATCAACAAGTTAAGGCAGGAAAATTAGAATTACTTTTAAATGGCAATGTAGTTGAGGAATTTTCTGAAATTGTTGTTGAAGAAAAAGCATATCAAAAAGCTAACTTTTTAACAAATCGTTTAAGAGAATTAATTCCAAGACAACAATATGAGGTAAGAATTCAGGGAAGATATAAAGGAAAAATTATTGCTTCATCAAGAATTGCTCCTTTTAGAAAAGATGTTTTAGTTAAAAGCGGAAAAGTTTTAGGAACAGGTGATATCAGCAGAAAGAAAAAGCTTTTAGAAAAACAAAAGGAAGGAAAAAAGAAAATGAAAATGGTTGGAAAAGTTGAAATCCCAAAAGAGGCGTTTATAAAGTTATTTAATAAAAATAATTAATAACCAATAATAAATTTTTAATCAATATTTAATAAATCAATAATTTAATATATTGATTATTTAAATATTTATTATTGATTAAAAATTAATTTATTAATTTATTTGTTATTATTTAGAAATTAGGTCAATTACAAATTTTATATTTCTTTCCAGTAAATATTTGGGTCTTTTTTCATAAAAGTGTACTGGCGTTTGGCATAATGAATCTCAGCAGTAATCCAGTTTTCAATCGCTTTTTCTTTTGAGATTTTTCCTTCAAGATAATCAATAATTTGTTTATAACCAATAGTTTGCAGTCCAGGATCTGTCTTTTTATAGCCTAACTCAAAGATTTTTTTTACTTCATCTATCGCTCCTTCTTTAAGCCTCTTCTCTACTCTTTTTTTTATCGCTTGACGAAGATTGTCTTTATTAGCGTATCGCAAACCAATAAATTGCTGGGGTTTTAGAGGTGTTGAGGGTTTTGAGGGGATTGGGGTGGTTGGGGTTGTTGAGATTTTTTGGTGAGATTTTGCCATTAAAATCTCAATTCTTCTTATCAGTCTTCTTGGATTTTGCCAATCGCTTTTATTAAGGACAGTCCTTGATAAGGACTGTCCTTGTAAAGAAATAAGGATTTTTTGGAGTTCTTTAACTGATTTTTTATTTAATTTTTCTCTTAATTGAAAATTTGGTGGTACTTGAAAATCAAAACCATATAAAAGGTGTTTTAAATAAAAATATGTTCCGCCAACAAGAATCGGAGTTTTGCCTTTTTTTTTGATGTTTTCGATAACTTTTTTGGCTATTTGGACATATTCAAAAGAAGAAAAATATTGGTCAGGATAAACAATATCATAAAGCCAAATTTTTATTTTATCTATTTCATAATAACCAATTGAAAAATTATTGTTTAATTTTGAATTTTGAATTTTGAATTTTGAATTTATATCAAGGTCTTTTCCCGTTATAATATCAAGATATTTATATATTTGTCTTGAATCGAAGTTAACTAATTCACCGTTGTATTTTCTAGCATATTCTAAAGCTAAATTTGTTTTGCCAGTGGCTGTTTGGCCGGTGATGATAATCATTTGACTGTCTCAGCAAGGTTTTTAAAAAGATATAAATTATTTAGAGCCTCTATATCATTAAAAGATAAAAAATTAATTAAGGAACTTTTTTTAATCTTTGTTTTAGGATTGATTTTTATAAAAATTGCTTTTTCTTTTATTAAAGAAAAATCAATCTGATCATTATCAGTAATATCAATGATAATATCGGCTTCTTTTAAATAATCATAAAAATTATCAATCTTTGAGGCAATATTAACAAAATTTATTTTTATATTGTTTAAACTTCTACTGATTATTTTGCTTTGATAATCAGCTTCATTGATAAAAATAATATTTTTATTTTTTAGATTTTTTTTAAAAAAATTTATGTCTTTGTTGATATCAACAATTATTTTTTGAGTAATTTTTTTATTATAAAAAAAATATTTTATTAAAGTTAAAAGAGAGAGAAAAATTGGAGGATAAAATTTGGATTTTGGACGATGGCCTTCAATGTCTTTTTCTAGTTTGATATAGTTAAAGATTGTTTCCGTTGATAATTGAGCAGGAAGAGGCTGGTTGATAATAATTCCTTTAACCTGAGGATTATCGCTTTGTTCTTTAATTTTTTTAGCAAAAAAGATAAAGGTCGGCGGAGAATTAAATTCGATTGAATTGTATTTTATTTTAAATTTTTTTGCCAATTTGAGATGATTTTTAAAGATAGGATTATTTTTTCCTATAAAAAAACTCGAAAGAATTATTTGATTTTTTTTAACAAGTTTTTTTGATTTTTTTTTGATTTCTTTTTCAAGAAGAGAATAAAGTTTTTTTATCTTTTTTTGATCCATTATTTAATATTTTATCATATTGTTGTTGCACTGACAATCCGATCTTTTTTGTCAGAAAATCTCATCAAAATCACTCCTTTGGCGATTCTTGATCGTGAAGGGATTGAACTTAAAGGAATTTTTACGATCTGGCCTAAAGCTGAAGTGATGATTAAAGTTTCATCTTCTGGTTGGATAATAAAGGCTAAAGCTAAATGACCAATTTTTTCGTCAATTGAGGTGATTTTCACTCCTTTACCGCCCCGATGTTGGCCTTTAAAACTAGAAAGTTTTGTTTTTTTGCCAATGCCTTTTTCACTAATCACTAAGATATCTTTGGTAAATTCATCATCAGAAAAAACATCAGCGGCAATAATTTGGTTTTCTTTGTCACCAAGCTCCATCCCTTTAACGCCAATTGAGGATCGACCTGTTATTCTTATCTCTTTTTCTTTAAAAACAATTGCTTTGCCCATTTTTGAAACGAGAATAATATTTTTATTGCCATCGGTAAGTTTTACCCATAAAAGCTCATCATTTTTTTCTAATTTTATGGCAATAATTCCGTTACTTCTGATATTAACATATTCTTCAAATGGTGTTTTTTTGACTGTTCCTAGTTTTGTAGACATAACAACAAATAAATTTTTTGCTTGATTAACAGTTTCTTTGTTATAAGTTAAAACAGAAGTGATTTTTTCTTCAGGTTTTAAAGGGATAAGATTGATAATTGCTTTTCCTTTTGAGGTTCTTGAGCCAGCAGGAATATCCCAGACCCGATTTTGAAAAACTCGCCCTTGATTAGTGAAAAAAAGCATAAAATCATGAGTCATCGCGGTAGTGATATAGTAGACATTATCTGATTCTTTAGTTTCAATACCAGTGACTCCTTTGCCCCCACGATTTTGAACTCTGAAAGATTCTTTTGGCACTTGCTTGATATAGCCTTCTTTGGTTAAAACAACGATTACTTCTTTATTTTCAATAAGCATCTCATCACTTATCTCTCCTGGTTTTGATTTGACAACTTGAGTTTTTCTTTCATCCCCGTATTTTTTCTTAAGATATAAAAGTTCATCTTTAATCACTTTTAAGATTTTAAAAATATCTTTAAGAAGAGATTCTAGATAATCAATAGTTTCTTTTAAAAGCGCTAATTCATCTTCGATTTTTGTTCTTTCCAGACCAGTCAATCTTTTTAACTGCATATCAAGAATTGCTTGAGCTTGGATTTCTGATAGACCAAATCTTTTTATTAATTTAGTTTTGGCATCAAGTTCATCTTTGGCTTTTTTGATAATTTCAACAACCTCATCAATATGATCTAAAGCAATAAGATAACCTTCTAAAATATGAGCGCGAGCTTTAGCTTGTTTTAACTCAAACTGACTTCTTTTATAAACAACATCAACTCGATGTTTGATATAAATTTCTAAAATTGATTTTAAAGAAAGAGTTTGGGGGACTCCATCAACTAAAGCGACCATATTTACTGGAAAGGATGTTTGCAGTTCGGTAAATTTGAAAAGATTATTAACGACTTTTTTGTATGAAGCATCTCTTTTTAATTCAATCACAATTCTTACTCCTTCTCTGTCTGATTCATCGCGAAGATCAGAGATGCCGATGATCTTTTTTTCATTAACAAGTTTAGCAATTTTTTCAACAAGATTGGCTTTGTTGACTTGGTAAGGAAGTTCTTTGATGATAATTGCTGTTTTTCCATGGTCTAAATCCTCGTTTTCGATTTTAGCTCTGATAAGAATTGATCCTTTTCCTGTTAAATAGGCTTGTTTGATATCTGAGGCGCCATAAATTATCGCTCCTGTTGGAAAATCAGGACCTTTAACAAATTCTAAAAGTTGGTCGATTGTTACATCAAAAATAAGTTGTTTTTTGTTGACTTCTGACTGATTGTCTTCTTTTTGAAGCTTAGCCTTATCAATCATAAAAATAATTGCTTCAACAATCTCATTTAGATTATGAGGAGGGATTTTTGTTGCCATACCAACGGCAATTCCTTCTGATCCCATCAACAAAAGATTAGGAAGTTTGGCAGGAAGATAAAGAGGTTCTTTTAAAGAACCGTCAAAATTATCAATAAAATCAACGGTCTCTTTTTCAATATCAGCAAGCATCTCATCAGCGATTTTTGCTAATTTGACTTCTGTATAACGCATTGCCGCAGGTGGATCGCCGTCAATTGAACCAAAATTTCCTTGACCTTTAATAAGAGGATATCTCATGGAAAAATCTTGAGCCATTCTTGCTAAGGCTTCATAAACCGGTGCATCGCCGTGAGGATGATATTTGCCTAAAACCTCACCAACAACTTTGGCTGATTTTGAAAATTTTCCTGTTGAGGTCAGACCCATCTTGTACATCGCATAAAGAATTCTTCGATGAACTGGTTTTAAACCATCGCGAACATCAGGCAAAGCTCTTGAGACAATAACACTCATTGCATAATCAAGATAAGCTCTTTTCATCTCGGCGGTGATTTCGGTTTGTTGAATCGATTGTTTATTATCGGTCATAATATTTTTAGGTTAATTAGAAATTAGATCAATTAGGTTAATTTATTATTTTATAGATTTTTTAATAGCTTCAAAAGCTTTTTCTTTTCCTAAAAACTTTTTTGTTTTTACCCATTTTCCTGGTTCAAGTTCTTTGTAATGATTAAAAAAATGCTGGATTTTCTTTTTGGTTGTTTCATCAAGATCAGCAATATCTTTTACTTGAGAAAAAAATGGATCAACTTTTGTTGTGGGAACAGCAATAATTTTGGTATCAATCCCCTCTTCATCCTCCATTTCCAGCATTCCAATTGGTCGAGAAGGAATGACGACTCCTGGATGGACAGGATAGGAGGATATAACCAAGACATCGACAGGATCGCCGTCTTCAGCATGAGAATTAGGAATAAAGCCATAATTAAAAGGATAAAACATCGCTGTATAAGCAAATCTATCAACAACAATTACTCCTGATTCTTTGTCAAGCTCGTATTTAATTGATGATCCTTGAGGAATCTCGATAAAAACATTGATTTCTTCTGGTGGGTTTTTTCCTGGACTAAGATTTTTCATAGTTTTTTTAATTTATAAAATTTATAATTTTTACTACAATTATAAATCTAAGTTAGCCATTTTGGCATGAGTGATAATAAACTTTTTTCTTGGAGGTACTTCATTACCCATTAACATTGAAAAGACATAGTCAGCTTCTTGAGCATCACTAATTGTCACTTGTTTTAAAATCCGATTTTTTGGGTTCATGGTTGTTTCCCAAAGTTGTTCGGGATTCATCTCGCCTAAACCTTTGTAACGTTGAATTGTTGGATGAATATTTTGATTTTTTTCAGAAATCAAGGATTTTAAAATTGAATTTTTTTCTTCATCAGAATAGGCATAATAAACATTTTTTCCTAACTGAATTTTATAAAGAGGGGGCTGAGCAATAAAAAGATGGCCTTTTTGAATAATATCTGGCAGATGACGAAAGAAAAAAGTCAAAAGCAAAGTTCTTATATGTTCACCATCAACATCAGCATCAGTCATAATAATGATTTTATGATAGCGAAGTTTTTTATAGTTAATATTTTCTCCAATTCCCATTCCTAAGGCAACAACCAAATCCTTTAATTCTTTAAAGGATAAAACTTTGTCAAGATAAGCTTTTTCAGTATTTAAAACTTTTCCTCTTAAGGGAAGGATTGCCTGAAATCTTCTATCTCGTCCTTGTTTAGCGGTGCCGCCGGCTGAGTTTCCTTCAACTAAAAAAAGCTCAGATAAACTTGGATCTTTTTCTTGGCAGTCAGCTAATTTTCCTGGAAGAGTAGAACCTTCTAAAGCTCCTTTTCTTAAAACTGCTTCTTTGGCAGCTTTAGCAGCAAGGCGGGCTTTTTGAGCAAGATAAATTTTTCCTAAAATCTCTTTGGCAGTTTTTGGATTTTCTTCAAAATAAGTTTCTAAAAACTCAAAAACTGTTTGTTGGACAAAGGTTTGAATTTCAGAATTGCCGAGTTTGGTTTTTGTTTGACCCTCAAATTGAAGATTAGTGGAAGGCATTTTCACATAGACAATTGCTGTTAATCCCTCTTTGACATCATCACCGGTAAATGTCTCTTCTCCATTTTTACTATTACCAAGTTCTTTTTTTGCGTAGTTGTTAATCGCTCTGGTGATAGCTGTTTTAAAGCCAGTTAGATGAGTGCCTCCTTCGTGGGTATTGATAACATTAACAAAAGAATGAATATTTTCATTGATTGAGTCAGTGTATTGAATAGCCACCTCAACCTCGCGATTTTTTTCTTGTTTTTTGATATAAATTGGTTCATGAAGAGTTTTTTTTCCTCGGTTAAGATCACGAATTAGAGAGATAATCCCACCGTCAAAAAAATATCCAAACTTCTCTTTGTTTTTAAAATTAATAATTTTGAAAAAAACTCCGCTTATAAGATAGGCTCTTTCTTTGATTTGTTTTTTAAAAATATTGTAGTTTAGTTCAATTGTTTCTTTAAAGATTTCTTGATCAGGCAAAAAAGAGACGGCGGTGCCTTTTTCAAAATTAAAGTTTAGAATTGATTTATCAACGATTTTTACTGGATAAAGAGGGATGCCTTTTTTATATTCTTGACGATATAGTTTTCCTTCTCTTTTTACCTCAACGATAAGATGAGAAGATAAAGCATTGACAACTGAAGCACCAACACCGTGAAGGCCACCAGATATCTTATAAGCTGAACCAGTAAATTTTCCTCCAGCGTGAAGTTTGGTCATGACAATCTCCAAAGCTGAGATATTATATTTTGGTACTTTATCAACAGGTATTCCTCGTCCATCATCAAAAACAGTTAAATAATTATTTTCTTCAATATGAACTTCGATATTTTTACAAAAACCAGCTAGAGCCTCATCAATTGAATTATCAATAATCTCATTAAGACAGTGATTAATTCCATATTGGGAAGTCGTCCCAATATACATCGCTGGTCTTTTTCTTACTGGTTCAAGACCTTCAAGAACAACAATTGATTTACCACTGTAATCTGATTTAGTCATATTTTATTTAATTTCAACTTTTCCTCCGGCAGCCTCAATTTTCTTTTTTGCTTCTTCAGCAACCTCTTTTTTGACATCTTTCAAAAGTTCTTTTGGCGCTGATTCAACAAGTTTTTTAGCATCCATTAAACCAAGATTAGGTAAAATCTCTCTTACAGCTTTAATAACGGCTAATTTATTTGCTCCTACTTCAGTTAAATTTACAGTAAAAGTTGATTGTTCTTCAGCAGGAGCAGCAGTTTGCGAAGGTGCTGAGGTTTGCACTTGAGCGGCAACCATCGGCATCGCTGAAACTCCAAATTTTTCTTCTAAATATTTTGCTAAATCAGCCATTTCAAGAGTTGTTAAGCTTTCAAGTTCTGTAGCAATTTTTTGCAATTTTTCGCTTAATTTTGTATCTGACATAGTTTTTTTTATTCACCCCCTTTCTTTCATGGGACAAAACCTATTGGTTTTTTCCCAACGATTTTCCTTAAGTTGTGTCGAAAGCTATTCTACCTTAATGGCACGCTTTCGACAAATTTATATTTCTTTTTTTTAAACTTATTGATAACTTGTAAAGTTATTTTTTTCTTCATGGGACAAAACCTATTGGT
>JBBILA010000029.1:0-10942 GCA_037445105.1 Candidatus Microgenomates bacterium | reverse complement strand
ACCAATAGGTTTTGTCCCATGAAGAAAAAAATAACTTTACAAGTTATCAATAAGTTTAAAAAAAAGAAATATAAATTTGTCGAAAGCGTGCCATTAAGGTAGAATAGCTTTCGACACAACTTAAGGAAAATCGTTGGGAAAAAACCAATAGGTTTTGTCCCATGAAGAAAGGGGGTGAATAAAAAAATATGGCAATCATCAGATTTGATCCATTTTCAAAAAGCTTTTTAAGACCATTTTTTTCTTTTGAAGAAGAAGAGATGCCGGAGTTGACGATGACTGAGGGACTTGATGTTTATGAAGAAGATGATAAAGTTTTTGTCAAAGCGGCTGTTCCTGGAGTTCCTGCTGATAAGGTCGAGGTAATTTTTGAGGACGGCGTTTTGCATATTAGAGCCAAAGGAGAAGAAAAAGAAGAAGAGAAAAAGAAAAAGAAAGTTTTTTATAAAATGGAAAGAATTGTCTCTTTTGATTATCATACGACTTTGCCTCGACCAGTTGATGAAAAGACTTTAGAGGCAAAGGTTGAAGATGGCGTAGTGACGGTTTCTGCCAAGATCGCTGAAGAAGCAAAGCCAAAAAGAATTCCGGTGAAGACTAAATAATTTTTTAATTTTTTTACCCTCCGATAGGAGGGGTTTTTTTTATATTCCTTTTAATATCTCATTAATAGAAACTCCGAAGACTTTTGAGAGTTTTAAAAGAAATTTTAATGATGGATTAGCTTTACCTTCTTCAATTTCTGCTAAATAGCTTCTGTCAATATCTGCCATTTGGGAGACTTGATACTGAGAAAGATTTTTTTGTTTTCTTAAGCGAGCGATATTTTCACCGACTTTTTTATAAAAAAAATTTCCGCGCATTTATAGGCTAATATAAAAAAAGAAGAATAAAAATTCAGTAGGTTTTAACCAACAAAAATATATTTTTGGATTGATAGAAAAATATTTTTAAACAGTTAACTGATTTAGCTTTTTAACAGGTTAATTATAATAATTAAATAAATCAATTTTTTTAAATAAATTTAAAAAAATTCTTTTTAGGTTTTATGTTTTTATAAATTTGATATAATTATTTAATTCCCCTGTAGCTCAATTGGTAGAGCAGGTCGCTGTTAACGACAAGGTTCCAGGTTCGAGACCTGGCGGGGGAGCATCCCATAAACTCTCTTAGGTGAAACGATTATCGAACCTTAGTTTTTCAGATAAGTCGGTTCTATCTCAAAAGTTATGATATAGAAAATCAGTAATTAAAACCGATAGCATAACTTTGTGAATAAATACTTTTTTGTTTCTAAATCCAAATGAAATTCTTTTAATAAGTCTCATTTTATTGTGAATTCATTCTTAATTACCAATCCATTAATCCCTAATATTTTGTTAAAATTTCACATAGAGCGTTAATTAACTGGTAATATAATACATATTTTCAGTTTAACCCACCCTTTTTATCCTATAAAAGGATAAAAATCTTGCACGCAGATTTTAATAAGATTTTAGATTATAATTAAAACCCAAACTATTGATTTTATACAATAAAATTCTTCATAGAAACTATTGTCTATTGACAAAATTAAATAAATTTCTTATCCTTTAATTATTAAAGTAATAGCTAATAAATTTTTTAATAATTTTTAAAGTTTATTAAAAATTAAAAAACGAGAGGGGGTGAAAATATGAAAAATAATAAATTTTGTATCAGTAGAACCTTAGTTTATTTAGTTCTTTTGATTGTAGCGGTTTTTGGAGGCTTTTATCTAGTAAATAGGATAAATAACCAAAAAAATTTATCTTCAAAACCTCAAGCAGCTAATAAGATAAATTGTTTATCTTCGGTAAATTATTGTAACCCTAATGATAAAGAATCTAAAAAATTTTATATTGGTTATGAAGGAAAGGAAAAAAAATATTTTAAATTTTCAAATTGTACAGGCGAGATTGAAGAAGGAATTAGTAATTATTGTAATTATTTATATGATAAATGTGTAAAAGAATATTGTCCAAATGATTTAAATAAACCTCTTTATACTAATATGTCTTTATATTTTATAGATAGTAGTTGCAAAGGTCTTTTAATGAAAAAAGAAGATAATGGTAAGATATCAGCTATTGTTAATTTAAAAGAGGCTCAACAATACTATTGTAATAAAAACCGGAATGAAATTCTTCCTATAGAGTATACATGTTCAAATGGTAGAATTGTTTTTTTTTATAAAGATGGCAAATATTATAAAGATCCTGAAGCAAAAAAAGAAATAATAGATAAAGATATCGGTAATTATTGTAAATCAGCGTGGATTAAAGTGCGTGATGTTAATCCAACTTTATTTATTGATCCATTTGAAAATAAATTAATTGCTTTATCTTGTGATAATTTAAAAGAGCTATTAAATATTACCCCAATTATAGGAATGAATTATAAAAAAAGATATATTTCTGTTTTAGCTGATGAATATTATTCTGATGGAAATATAAGTATGTATTTTCTAGGTACCTCTAAATCCAGTCCAATAGCGGTACGTAAAGAGGATGCTAGAGATTATTGTCAAACACCAGATCCATATCAATTTAATAAGTTTTCTTGTTTAGGAAGATTATGTGATCCAAATAATATAAAAGGAGAAAAATTTTATATTATGGGTGGAGTTATATATAGCGATATTGATTGTAGTAATACAGCGACAATCAGTGCTGTTTGTAAATAATCAGTCTTATTATAGAGAATTTTTTTAAACACCCCGGGGAAGCCGGGGTGTTTTTTTATTTTTTTATCTAAAACAATAAAAATGATTATCCATTTAAAAGGATAGTACTTGTAGATTTTAAGTCCCGTAAATTATTTGCTAATTAAATTAGTTATATCATTTTTTTGTTATTAATTTAATTTAATAAAAGAAAAAAATATGAAAAAAACAATATTTTTCTTATCACTATTAATATTGGTTTCAACTCCTATATTAGTATATTAGCAGTTAATAAAAAGATAGAAATCAAAGATGTTAATTTATAGCAGCAATTAAGAATTGAAGCCCAAAAAAAAGATAATATCTCCGTTGCTAAAAGGCAAAATCAAATTCAAAACCAAAACTTATTAAGGATTCAAAACGAAGAAAAAAACTTTAAAATTAAAATCCCAAACACAAAAACAAGAAGAATCAAAAGAAGCCTCAGTTACTTCTAAAAACAAAGGTCTAGGACTTCGAAAAATTCTCAATCCTTGCAGCGATATTGCTCGCCAACATATGAGTATTGTTGCCATCAAAGTAGAAGAGATTTTAGCTACCCAAGCAGCTAAAGGCGGTATTGGTGAACAAGTCCGTCAGATCGCCCAAGAACAAAAAACAGTTCAGGAAGAGATAAGAAGCAATTTAGAAAAAGTCGATAACCGTTAAAGATGGTTAAAAACTCTCTTTGGTCCCAATTTTCAGGCTTTGAAAAACATGGAGAGATTGATTAAACAAAATCAATTACGGATTCAAAAACTTACCGAGTTAAAAAATCAGTTAACCAATCAAGGCGAAATTTCTCAAGCAGAGGAAATGATTCAATTATTAATTAATCAAAATACCGCTTTACAAGAGAAAATTAATCTTGAACAACAATCAAGTGGTTTGTTCGGATGGTTATTTAAATTATTTACCAAATAAAACCATATTGATTTATGATTGTAAAAACAGTCTTTTAACAAAGACTGTCTTTGTTTTTAAAATAATGTTATAATTTTTCTAGATTTAGAAAGGGGTGAGAAAAAGTGAATAAAAATTTTTTCATTGCCATTGCAGCGATTGTTCTTATTGGTGGCGTGATTTATTTTAACCAAAAAAATTCATTACCCAAAGAAATCAGTCAATTTAAATCAACTGAGAAAAAAATGACTCAAGAGTTAGGATTAAAGGAAGGAAAACCAAATGTCCCATCATATCCTCAAGCAAAAGTCGATATCGATAAATGCGGTAAAGATGCTTTTTATGTTGAGGAAAAAAGCGCTGATTTTGTCAAAAATTACTGCCGATTTTTAAGAGATAAAGGCTGGCAGTTGGTTCATCAAGATTATCCAAATTGTGAAGATATCAGATCTTTCGGTGGCGGATATAATTATCAAAAAGGGGCGGAAAAAATTGCTGTTTCGGTGATGAAATATGGTGATTACGCCACTTGTTTTTGGGTTTATCAGAGGAAGTAATCATTGTTATTTTTTAAAATAAGATTAACTTTTTCAAGAATTTCTTTTTTGAAATTGAAAAAAGTTTTATAAGAGTTTTTGATGACGATTTTGTTAAAAGGAAAGATTTTAAGATATTTTAACCACAAAGGATAAAGTCGATAAAGATTTTTTTTATACCTATCCAAGGCCTCTTTTTGTTTTTCTTTTGACAAATTTTTTACCCGTTCTTGATATTTTTTTCGTCTTCGTTTCCATGAAATTTCTGGTTTGACATCAATAAAAATCAGCCAATTTTGAAAATGATGATAAAGATTTAAATATTCTTGAAAGAAATTTTTAGTTTTCTTAGGAGAAAAAATTTCGCTATAAACCAAATGAAAAATCCCTGTTTCAACAACAGTGTTTTTTTTGATTTTTCTTAATTGCTCTAAATCTTTTTTGATAATCAAAATTTCAGTTTTTTCATCATTAAAGGCGCCACCAAGATGTTTTTTCCCATAAAAAGTATAAGGGTTTATCTCTGGTAAAAAGTTAAAATAAGGAAAATGATCTTTTATGATCTGAAAAGCAGTTGTTTTTCCGGCCGATTGAGGCCCGGCAATGGTGAGAAGAAGTCTTTTTTTCATTTAATTTGTTATCATATGATTATATGAAAAAACAAGAAGAGAAAAAAGCCCAAATGATTTGGAAAAGACTCTCTTTGGCAAAAAAAATGGTCATCAATGTTCACCGCCGGCCAGACCTTGATAGTGTTGGTTCGGCAACCGCACTGGCTCAAGTTTTAGAAAAACAAGGAAAAAAAGTCAAATTAATTTGTCCTCATCAAATTCCTGAAGAGTTTTTATTTTTAAAAAAAGCAAGAGAAATTAAAACCGTTGACTTTGCTAATTATTATTTTCATCCGGATGAGATTTTCGTTGTTTTAGACAGTGCCGCTTCATCGATCATAACTGGTGATACTGAAGCAGAGATTAATCGCCAGCCAGATGTTGTTATTGATCATCATGAGATAAATAGTTTAATTTCGCCATTAAAATTTGTCAGGAAAGAAGCGAGTGCTACAGCTGAGATTTTATATGATCTTTTTTCTTTTTTAAAAGTTGAGATTGATAAAGATATTGCCACCTCACTTTTAGCCGGAATTTTAGGCGATACAGTTTTTTTGCGTTATCCTAATAGTCCTTTAAAAATATTTAAGATTATTGATAGGCTTCTTGAAAAAGGAGCTGATTATCAAAAAATAATTTTTCACGCTCTTGATAGTTTTTCTTTTTTAGCGATTAAACTTTTAGGAAAATTTTTAGAAAAAATGGAGATTGTTGAAAATAAAAAAACACGCTTTGTGTTTTCTGCGGTTAATTTTGAAGAATATTTTCAATTTGGTTGTCCTCAAGGGGTAAGAGAGATGGCGGCTGATTTGTATTTTCGAAGTTTTAAAAACATTGATTTAGGCGTGGTTGGACTAGAGGAAGAAAAAGGAAAGATGGTTTTAAGTTTTCGATCAAAAGGAGAAATTGATGTTTCTCAATTGGCAAAAATTTTTGGCGGTGGCGGTCATAAACATGCGGCAGGAGCCACTCTTGAAGGTAGTTTTGATAAAGTAAAAAAAGAGGTGGTTAAAAAGATTTTTGATTACTTCAGAGAATAGAATTTAAGTTTACACCTCCCGGGTGTAAACCTGTTGTACCGAAGATAGAAAGCAGTGATATAATTTTTTTATGAAATTAGTTGATAAAAAGATTGATTTAAGTGAATTAAAATTAATGTCGCAAAGAAAGTTTGGAAGATTAGTTAAAACGGTGGTTGATATTAAAAAAGAAGTGATGGTGGTCGATGGTGAAATGCATGCCGATGAAGAAAAATTTTTAATTGATTTGGGATCAAAACAGGAAGATTTGTGGGGAATTAATCTTTACCCAGATGCAGATGAGGAAAATTTTATTGAGTTTGACTCGATTATCAATATTCGGCCCTCTTCAAATAATCTTTCTCGATTTGTTGAGGATGAAACAATTAGAAAAAAAATCACTCAAATTGTTAATAAATTAGTGAAAAAATGAAGCTTTTTCATCAAGAGACAGCAAAAAAATGGCATCAATACTCAATTTTTGAGCAGATGGCTAATATTGGGATTGAGGTTTTAAGGGCGATTTTTTGGAAGAAAAAGAACAATAAATTGATGTGTCTTAACGCTTTTTATCGGGCGTTAGAGTTAATCGATCTAACAATAAATGATGAAAAAAATAAGAAATATTTAAAAGAAATTTTAAGAATAAGAGAAGTTTTGGGTGATTATTTCATTGGCGATAATATCTATCATTCAACTGATGAAGGATGGGAAAAATATTTTTATCCCTATATATTTGTTTCGAGAAAAGATAAATGATTTATTAAATTTAGGTTTACACCTCCCGGGTGTAAACTTAATTTATCAGAGGAAGTATTTTTCGGTAAAATATTATTAATGAAACTGGCCAAACTTTATCAGCCACTTTCAGGTAAAAGAGCTCGTTGTTTAGCCTGCTCTTGGTATTGTCAGATTGCTCCAAATCAAGTTGGGATTTGCGCTACTCGTTATAACAAAAACGGCAAACTTTATTCTTTAGTTTACGGAGAGGCGATTGGTTTGCATTTAGATCCAGTTGAGAAAAAGCCGCTTTATCATTTTTATCCGGGTGAAAGACTGCTTTCTTTTGGGACAGTGGGTTGTAATTTTGGTTGCCTTTTTTGTCAGAATTGGGAAATGTCGAATGAAATTAAAAATTTAAAATTAAAAATTAAAAATTTAAGTTTAAAAAAAACTTTAGTTGATTTTACTCAATCAATATCAAAAAAAATTACTCCAAAAAAAATTATTGAGATGGCAGTAAAGAACGGGGCAAAAGGGATCGCTTATACTTATAATGAGCCGGCGATTTTTGTTGAATTTGCCCATGACTGCATGGTTTTAGCCAAGAAAAAAGGACTGGTCAACGTATTTGTTTCCAATGGTTTTGAATCAAAAGAGACCTTTGATTACATTAAAGATTATTTAGATGGCATTAATATTGATCTTAAAAGTTTTCGGCAAGAGTTTTATCAAAAAATCTGTCTGGCAAAAATTGAGCCGGTAAAAGAAAACATTAAAAGATATTTTCAGGCAGGGATTGAGACTGAAGTGACAACCTTGATTATTCCTGGTCGCAACGATGATTCAAAAGAGTTAGAAGAGATTGCCAAGTTTTTATTTTCAATTTCTCCTGATTTACCTTGGCATATTTCTGCTTTTTATCCAGCATATAAAATGCTTGATGTCCCTCCAACTCCTATTGAAAAGTTAATCGAAGCCTATGAGATTGGCAAAAAAGTTGGTTTGCATTACATCTATGTCGGTAATGTTTATGATCCAGATCGCTCAGCCACTTATTGCCCAAAATGTAGGAGAGTTTTAATTCAAAGAGAAGGTTATCAAGTCAAGGCTATTGGTTTAGACAAAGAAAAATCAGTTTGTCGATATTGCAAAGAAAAAATCTATGGGCGATTCAATTAGATATCCCGCGGTGGCGGGCAGTTTTTATCCGGCTGAAAAAGATCAATTAGAAAAGATTTTAGAGGCGCTTTTTCAAAAAGCAAAAAGTTTTCGAGCCGATCAAAAACCAAGAGTTTTAATTGTTCCTCATGCGGGAATTATTTATTCCGGCAAAGTCGCCGCTTCAGCTTTTTCCCTTTTGAAAGGTAAAAATTATCAACGAGTGATTTTATTGGGTGCCTCTCATTATTATTTTTTTCAAGAGGCGGCGATTGATGATTCTTCTTTTTGGGAGACGCCACTCGGTCAGGTACCATTGGACAAAAACTTGATTCAATTTTTATTAAAAAATTCAAAGAATATTTCCCTTAACTCTCAGGTTCACCGACCAGAACATGATTTAGAGGTTGAAGTGATTTTTTTACAAAAGGTTCTTTCTTCTTTTAAGATTGTCCCGATTTTAGTTTCCCAACCAACAAAAGAAACCATCGAAGAATTAGCCAAAAAATTAGAAGAAAAATTTGATCACCAAACGCTTTTAGTCGTTTCCACCGATCTTTCTCATTATCCAAAAGGAGAAATTGCCAAATTAGTTGATAAAAAGACTATTGAAGTGATTTTAAACGGTGATCCGTTATTTTTTGAAAAAAAAGTGAGCGAGATTGAAGAAAAATTTGCTTCAGAGATTGAGACGGCGATCTGTGGGGTTTCAGCAGTCAGGGTAGGTTTAACTTTTGGAAAGTTATTAGGGATAGAGAAATATCAGCTGATTGATTATCAACATTCAGGCGAAGTTTCTGGCGATAATTCATCGGTTGTTGGTTATGCGGCGATTGGTGGGTTTAAAAAAAGCTTATCTTCATCTTTAAAAATTTTAGATAAAGAAGAACAAAAACAGGCTTTAAAGATTGCCAGAGGGGCGATTGAGAGTCAATTAAATGGAAAAAATTTCCAATTACCAATAACCAGGAATCATTTAGGAGAAAAAGGCTATGGCGTTTTCGTTACTTTAAAAACAAAAGGACAGCTCAGAGGCTGTATTGGAAGGATTGTAGGTGATGAACCATTAGAGATTTTGATTAAAAAAATGGCTTTAGAATCAGCTTTTTCTGATCCGCGTTTTCCTTCCCTTACCCCATCAGAATTAAAGGATTTAGAGATTGAGATTACGATTTTATCACCACTTAAAAAAATTGATTCTTATCAAGAAATTCGATTGGGTCGAGATGGAGTAGTAATCGAGAGAGGATGGCAACGGGCAGTTTTTTTACCTCAAGTGGCTGAGGAAACCGACTGGGATTTAGAAAGATTTTTATCGGCTTTATGTCAAAAAGGGGGGATGGAGGAGAATTGTTATCTTGATAAAAAGATAAGGATTTTTATTTTTCAAACACAGATAATTAAAGATTAAATAAAAAAATCACCAAAAATTTTTTGTAATAAGCTATAATTTTTTAGAATTAAATATGATTTTTTTATCATTAAAAACTTATAAACAAGCAACAGGAGATAATGTTATTAGACTTTTATCTTCAGTAAAAAAAATTTCAAAAGAAAGTGGAATAAAAATTATTCCAATAGCACAAGCAACTGATATTTATCGGATTAAAAAAGAATTAGATATTGAAGTGTGGGGACAGCATATTGATCCAATTGATCCAGGAAGACATATGGGTTGGATATCAGCTTACAGTATCAAAGAAGCTGGAGCAAGCGGTGTTATTATCAATCATAGCGAACACAAACTTTCACAAGAATTAGTTGAAAAAACAGTTTTAAAAGCAAAAGAATATAACTTAAAAACTTTGGTTATTGGTCAGACTCCAGAAATGGTGTTAGCTTATGATCAGCTCCAGATAGATTTTATTAGTTATGAAAAAGAAGATAATATTGAAACAGGAATTTCGATGGTCGGATCAGAAAGAGAAACTATCAAAAAATTGGTTAATGCAGTCAAACATCCTTTAATAATTGGGGCGGGGATTTCAAAAAAAGAAGATATTGAGGAAGTGTTAAATCTTGGTGCTAAAGGAGTGATTTTAGCTTCGGCTTTTGTAAAAGCCGAAAATCCAGAAGAAAAACTAAAAGAATTAGTTAGCGGTTTTAAGACTTTTTAATTTTTAAACTGATAAAAAAAGCAATTATTAATATCAAAGCGGCAGAAAAATAAGGGGAATCTTTTCCAAGAGTTTGAAAAAATTCACCGCCGACAATTGGTCCTAATATTCTTCCTATTGCTCCTGCTGATTGAAGCATTCCTAAAGTTTCTCCATACTCATTTTTTTTAACATTTTCTGAGGCTAGAGCTTGAATTGTTGGATTAGCCAGACCGTTGCCTAAAGGCATAAAAAATAAAGAAAGATACAAAAGTTCTGGCTTAAAAGTTAAAGGAATTAAAATCATTCCTAAAAACATAAAAAAAAGTGAGGCTAAAAGAATTTTTCTTTCATGAAATTTTTTTACAACAAAAGGTAAAAGTTGAGTTTGAAAAACAACGGCTAAAATTCCAATATAAGTAAAAAACCAACCGTTATCGCTTGGAGCAAAATTAAAAGTCTTTTGCGTCCATAAAGCAAAAATTCCTGTCTGGATAGAAAAAGCAAAGTTTAATAAAAAGAAAATGGCAATCAAAAGCCCAATTGGATATTCTTTTAAAACTTTTACAAATTGAGATAAAGATATTTTTTTCTTTAAAGAAGATTTTTTTTCTTGTTTTTGAGTGATTGTTTCTTGAAGAAAAAGAGTAGTTGTTAGTACAGTTATTAATGAAACAGCTGTAGCAAAATAAGCTGGAGCAGAATAAGAGATTTTAGATAAAGCCCCACCAATTGCCGGGCCAAAAATAAATCCCAGACCAAAAGCAGCACCAATAAGCCCCATTCCTTTTGCGCGATTTTCTTTGGTTGTCACATCAGCAATATATGCTTGAGCGATTGAAATATTACCACCGGTTATCCCATCAATTAGACGAGAAAGAAAAAGCAAAGGAAGATTATTGGCCAATCCAAGAAGAAAATAACCAAAGGCACTACCTAATTGAGAAATAATTAAAAGTTTTTTTCTTCCATAAATATCAGAAAGACGGCCAAGAATAGGTGAGGAAATTAGTTGAAAAAAAGAGTAGGTTGCGGTTAAAAGACCAATTTGTAAAGGATTAGCTTGATATTTTTCTGCGATATATGGAAGAAGAGGCAAAATAATCCCAAAT
Source organism: Candidatus Microgenomates bacterium (assembly GCA_037445105.1). Lineage (GTDB taxonomy): Bacteria > Patescibacteriota > Microgenomatia > UBA1406 > GWC2-37-13 > GWC2-37-13. The sequence continues at coordinate 62 of JBBILA010000029.1, read as the reverse complement.
CCTAAAAGATCAATAAAAACAATCAAAAAAATTGTTAATAATGATTTGTTGGTTTTCATAAA
>JBBILA010000028.1:0-11678 GCA_037445105.1 Candidatus Microgenomates bacterium | reverse complement strand
GAGGTTGAACTGGTGATTGTTGCTTAAAAGAAACAGCTGTTTTTGCTTTTGGCATTAAAAAACTTAGGGGACTAATAAGAAGATCATTAATCGTTTGCTTTTGAGAAGTTTGAGGGTTAATTGTTGACGGGGGATTTTTTTGAGCCAGATAACTTTTAAGCTTTTCCTGAGAATCAATATAATAATTCAACTGTTGAGGGCTGCTTCCGATATTTGAATCTAGTAAAAATTTAATTGGAGGATTTTGCTTTTTAAAAGTATACTGGGTTGGCGAAGTAAGTCTTTTGATAAGGTTTTTTACCCAGATATCCATTGGTCTATCATTAATAGGAACAAAAGCAAAAGCTAGTCCAATTGAACCTATAATAAACCCAACAAAGTAGTTAAGGTAGGGGATAGGGGTAAGAAAATAGCCTACCATCCCGATGAAAAAAAATATTAATATATAGATAAACTGCTTAATGGTTAAAAAACCAATTAGTTTAAATTCAAAAGTGGTGATCTGTCTGGGGATTGGATGTTGTTCCATAATTTAAGTTTAGCAAAAATTAATAAAACATAAGTTTTTTTCTCTTGACAACTTTTGTGGAATTGTTTATTATTTGTGGATAAGTTATCCACAATAAATATTTATGTCTTCAAAAAGCTCTATTTGGGAGGAGTTTTTAACAAAACTTCAAGAAAAAGAGGGTAAAACCTCAGTTCTTTCCTCAATTTTAAAACAATTAAAACCAAAAGAAATCAAAGAAGACAAAATCATTATTGGTTGCCAAAGTTTTGGTATTAAGACCTACCTTGATAAAAGAATTAGTCTTATTGAAGAAAAATTTTTTTCATTTTTTAATAAAAAAGTTAATATTGAGTTTATTATCTTGCCGGTTAAAAAATCAAAAAAAGATCTTGCTCCTCTTTTGTCTTTTAAACCTTCAATTGATGATATTTTTTTTAAGGCAGGATTAAATAAAAAATACAGTTTTGAAAACTTTGCTGTCTCATCAACCAATCAAGTCGCCTACGCTGCTGCTCAGGCAGTCGTCAATAATCTTGGCTCGGCTTATAATCCGCTTTTTCTTTATGGTGGAGTCGGCGTTGGAAAAACTCATCTAGCCCAAGCAATTGGTAGAAAAATCCTTGAAAACAATAAAGAAAAAAAAGTTCTTTTTTGTCCCGGAGATAATTTTATCAATGAGTTAATTGAGTCAATAAGAGAAAAAACCACTAATAAATTTAGAAAAAAATACCGTCAACTTGATCTTTTGATTATTGATGATATTCAATTTATTGCTGGAAAAATCCATGTGCAAGAGGAATTTTTTCACACCTTCAATACCATCGTTTCCTCAGGAGGACAAGTCATCTTAACCTCTGATAGACCTCCTTATGAGATAAAAAATCTTGAGGACAGACTTCGCTCTCGATTTTCTGGTGGTTTAATTGTTGATATTCAACCGCCTGATTTTGAACTAAGAACAGCGATTCTTCTTATCAAAAGCAAAGAAAAAAATATCAATATCAATATTGAAGCAGCTAAAATCATCGCTGATAAAATCACTGACTCAAGAGCTCTTGAGGGAGTACTTTTATCAATTTATGCAAGAATTCTTGGAAAAAAAGAAGAGATTGATATTGAAGATGTTGATCAGTTTTTTAATTCAAACAAAAACAACCCTCAAATCAAAAAAATAACCCCTAGTGAGGTAATAAAAACTGTCTGCGACTATTATAATATCAGAATATCTCAATTAAAAAGCCAGACAAGACAAGAATCAGTGGCTTTAGTTAGACAAATAACAATGTATATTTTAAGAAAATACCTCAACTTAAAACTTATCGAAATAGCTCAAATTTTAAAAAGAAAAGATCACACAACAATTCTTCATGGAGAAAAAAAGGTATTTAGAGAGATAATAAAAAATCCTTCTTTAAAAAAAGATATTGATAATATCATCCAAACTCTTGGATTTTCAACATAAAAATCACATAAAATCCACAGTTTATTTTTTGTTTTTTTATTTATCTTGAAAACCTAAAATTATTTTTATACACTTTATACACACACTCTATTATTACTAATTTATATTTTTTAAAAATGAAGATCCAGAAAGAAGATTTTTTGAAAAAAATTACCAATGCCTCAAGATTTACTTCTTCAAAAATTTCTTCTTCAAATGTTCTTCAAGGTGTCTGTTTAAAAAAAGATAAAGATAAACTGCATTTTTATTCAACCAATCTTAATACCTATTATCACGGTTTTTTAAAAAACAACGATAAAGAAGAGTTTTTTTTAATTATTGAACCAAAAAAAATTATTGAATTTATCTCTTTATTAAAAGAGGGTTTTTTTGATATTGAAGCAAAAGAAAATAAGTTAATTATTACTCAAGATAAAACAAAAGCAGTTTTTCCAGCTTATAATCCTAATGATTTTCCTTTTTTATCTTTAAATCAAGAAAAAAAAGAAAAAATAGAGGTTGATTTTTTCAAAAAAGCCATTCCTCTTTTATCTTTTGCTGCCTCAACCGATGAGACTAGACCAGTTTTAACCGGAATAATGTTTTTTTCAAATGAAGAAAAAAATTATTTAGTTTCAACTGATGGTTTTAGAATGTCTTTATTTGAGATTGAGGAAAAACTTCCTTTTTCTCAGTCGATTGTTCCGGCAAGTTTTTTAACTGAGATTTTAAGGTTTTTAGATGAAAAAAATAAAACCCTTGACTATAGTTTTAATAATCAAGAAAAAACCATTACCTTTTATTTTCAAGAAGAAGAATTAACAACAAGATTAATTGATGGTGAATATCCTCCTTTTGAAAGGGTAATTCCTAAAGAAACAAAAACAACCGTTATTCTTGAAAAAGATGAGTTTTTAAGAAATATCAAAATAATCTCGGTTTTTGCCAGAGATCTATCAAATATTGTTGTTTTTAATATTAAAAACAAAAACTTTGAAATCCATCCAAAAATAACCGATGACAACAAAGCAGTAACCAACCAAGAAGCAGAGATAAAAGGAGAAGAGATAAAAATTGCTTTTAATTTTAGGTTTTTAATTGATTTTTTAACCAATATTAATTCAAAAAAAATTATCATTGAGTTTTTAAGACCTGATGCACCAGTGGTTTTTAAGGGAGAGGAAGAAAAAAATTTTTTACATATTATTATGCCAGTAAGAATTCAGGATTAAAAAATGGAGATTTTTATTTTAGATACTAATATTTTTTTTAATATGGAGGCCGGCCTTTCTTTAGGGGCAACCACCAAAGAGGTAATTTTGAATCTAACAAAAACAATCAAATCTCTAAAAGAAAGAAAAAAAGCGGAGTTTTTTATGACACCAAAAATTATTGATGAGTTTTTAAGTTTTTTTAAAAACAAAGAGGAAGATTTTATTAAAAATTTTTTATCGGTAATAAATATTGAGTCTCCTAATGTTAGTCAAACAAGTTTTTCTGGAATGATTTTTTACAAATTAATTGATGAGGTAAGAGAAAGAGCTTATCGAGGATTAAATATTGCTGAGGAAGAGATTGAAAAAGCAGCAAAAGACTTTATTGGTTTTTCTTCAAAAAGCAAAAAAGATTTTCAGATTAAAATTGGTGATTTTATAAGAAGATTTCGCGAGAGGTATCGAAAAGCAACTAGATTTGGTTTTTTAGATAGTGTTTCTGATTTTGAACTGATTGTTTTAGCAAAACAAAAGGATGGTTATTTAGTGTCAACTGATGAGGGGGTTTTGCGGTGGGGAAGAGTTTTTGGCGTTAAAGAGATGCCTTCTTTAGTTTTTGCAAAACGGCTTGAGTTTCTTCTTCAGTCTCATCAGGAATAAGACCAATAAGAAAATCAATGATTTTATCAGTAAATTTTTTTTGAGGCTTTTCTTGATAAATAAGGTAATTTGATAAAATATTAACCAGTTTATTTTTTATATCCTCATTAGGGACAACCAAATAAAGATGGTAGAAATAGGGTGGGTGACTAACAATGGTTAAGGTATAAAAGCCAAATTTTTTTTGAAAATAAAAATGAGATAAAAGCTCCCAACGAAGACTGATTCCATCAGTGATTACCCCAAAAGTAGTGATTTTGTTTTCCACCTCAGGAGGAGGAGTAATGGTTAAAACATAAAATAAAAGAAAAATCGCCCAAATAGGAATAATTAAGATTTTATCACCAAAGAAAAAAGCAATTGCCGACAAAAGAAAACTAATACTTAAATAAAATCTTAATATTGTTTTTGACCTTTTTTTGTAAGGTCGAAGAGGGGCTTTCCAGGAAAAAATTATTTGCGGATTTTTCTCTTCCATAAGGAAATAATAGCAAAAAATAAATAATAAGTGTGACTTTGTCGGGATGGGCAGACTTGAACTGCCGGCCTCAGCGTCCCGAACGCTGCGCTCTTAGCCATCTGAGCTACATCCCGTTAATATTAGTATAAAGTATAAAGTAGATAGTATTAAGTGTTAAAAAAATTATAGATGAGGTTTTTATAACTCTCCTAAACTTTCCTTTTTTTTTACTTCTTCTTTAACAAGATTTAAAAAGCGCTCGGTTGAAGAGAGTCTTTTATGACCGACAAGTTTGGCGATATAATCAATTGATGCCCCTTGTTTTAACTGGTGGGCAATAAAGGTGTTTCTTAGATCATTAACAGTGGCATTTTCAATCCCCACCTCTTTAAAACAACGGCTGATAATTTGTCTGATATTTCTTATCAAAAGCGGTTTTCCGGTTCGGGTGATAAAAAGCCTTTTTTCATTTGATTTTGGTCGAACTTTTAGATATTCCTCAATGGCCTTTTTTACTGCTTTGTTTAAAGGGACATCTCTTTCTGGTGATTTTCCATATTGGGGAATGTGAATTACTGAGTCACGAATATCATCAATTTTTAAATTGGCAAGCTCACCGATTTTCATACCGGTTTGAAGAAGAATTTCAACCAAAGCATAAGTTCTTGGATCCTCTTTGGCAACATCCCGAAGAGCCCGATATTCAAGTTGGCTGAAAATTCTTGGCGGTGCTTGGATATATTTTGGATGGCTAACATCAAGAGAAGGGTTTTGTTCGATGATTCCTTCGTTTTTTAAGTAGCGAAAAAAAGTTCTGATTGAGTTAAGTTTTCTTGAGGCAGATTTTTTTGTGTAGTTTTCCGAGATTAATTTTTTAATAAAAGCATCAATATCTTCCTTTTTTACTTCTCTTATATCTTGAATTTCTTTGCTGGTTAAAAAACCGACAAACTGTTCGAGATCTTTTTTATAGGCTATGATAGTAAAAAATGATTTGTTTTGTGCCTCAAGATATTTGATAAATTTTTCAATAAGACCAGGAATCAAAAGATTATCAATCATAACCTATAATATATCATAATATAAGAATTAAATCAAGTTGTTATTAATTTTATTGTTGCTAAAAAAAGATTTTTTTGTTATATTATTTAATCTGTAAAAAAAGGAGATTTTATCAGATGGCAAAAAAAGATTTTAAAAAAACACCAGAAAAAACCCAAGAAAAACCCCTAACAAAAGAAAATCCGATGGCTAAACTCCTAAAAAAACAAGGCCTAAAGGTAATCAAAAAAAATCAAGAGATTGAGGCAAAAATCGTTTCAATTTCAAAAAAGGGGATTGTTTTTGATATTGGCGCTAAAGCTTATGCTGTTTTAGGAGATTTAGAGATCAATGAGGTGTCGACTTATCTTCCTTATCTTAAGGTTGGCGACAAAATAAAAGTGAAGGTAATAAGTGAAGAATCAAAAGGTGGTTTTCCGGTGGTTTCTTTAAAGAAGTTTTTTGAAAAAGGTAAGTGGGAGATATTAAAAGAAAAAAAAGAAAAAGAAGAAGAGATTGAGGTTTTATGCGGTGAGTATGGAAAAGGTGGGGTTTTTGTTGATTTTATGGGAATAAGAGGGGTGATTCCTAAGATTCAATTAGTTGAGCCTTTTATTAGTCATCCAGAAAAATTAGAAAATCAAAAAATTAAGGTCAAAATTCTTGAGGTTGATAAAGAAAAAAATCGTTTGGTTGTCTCCCAAAAAGCCGCTGTCTTAAAGCTTTCGCAAAAAGATATCAAAAAGAAATTTGATAGCATTCAGGAAGGAAAAGTTTATAAAGCTAAGGTTTTAGGAATTTCTGACTTTGGAATTTTTTGTGAGGTTGATGGGATAGAGGGACTTATTCATATTTCCGAGATTTCTTGGGAGAAAGTTACCTCAGCTTCTTCTTTTGCCAATGTTGGCGATATTATTGATGTTTATGTAGTTGAGAAAAATTCCAAAGATTTTAAACTTAATCTTTCTTTGAAAAGATTGACTCCTGATCCTTGGGAAAAAATTGAGGAAAAATATCCAAAAGATAAAGAGATTGAGGGAGAGGTAGTAAGAAAAGAAAAATATGGTTATTTTGTCAGACTGGAACCAGGGGTTGAGGGTTTGATTCATGTTTCAAAACTAACAGGAAAGGAGGATATCAAAATCGGTCAAAAAATTAAAGTTTTTATTGAAAGAATCTCTCTTAAAAACAGAAAGATGAGTCTTGTTCTTCCCCAAAAAGAAAAACCCGTGTTTTATAGATAAAAAGATATTTCTAAAAAATTATTTTTTGATTATATAAAAAACTATTCACATTTCATAATTTTTATGATATAATATATTTCGCAAATATGAAAAAAGCGGTTTTAAACATCATTATCCTCTTTTTCGTCCTTATCCTTATTGGGTAAGGCGGGGGGGATAATGATTGAAAACCGCTAAATTTTTTAGAAATTTATCCCCCCCTCCGAAATCGGAGGGTTTTTTTGATGGAGAAATATGAAATTAGAATTATTGTCAGGAGGATCTAATGAACATTTTTTTAATGAAGAAGCCTTAAAGGCGATCAAAGAGAGATGGGGTTTTGATATTCGCTTTTCACGACCAGATCAAGAAGGTTTGGAAGATCAGGGATTACAAAGAGAACCACAATTAACTTTATCTGTTAATTACAGAGGTTTTGAGAAAACAAAAAATTTCCCAGAAGGAGAATTATTAAGATCTTCAATTTTCTTTGTAGAAATTTGGCCAAAAGATTTTGAGGCATTTAATTTACCGCCATCATTAGTATTAAAAGGAAAAGATGGACCTTTTATTATACCACTAACCCCTCCTAAAACAAAACTACTGCAAGATTTTTTAAGTGGTAAAGATAAAACAGGGGGAAAGATTGATTTGTCACCGGGTGTAGTTGAAAATATTAAATTGCAACTTTTAGAAAGAATAAGTAGTGAAGAAGGTAAAATTGAGCCAGGATATTACTATCCTATTATTATAGAAGAAACAGACTGTCAAAGATGGAATGCCGGGTATCCGGGCGAGTTTTTTGTTACTGTAGATAATGAGGGAAACTTATATGTTGTTCCACCCCGAGAGAGATCGTTAAAGACTTATAAACCAGAAGACTTTCTTTCGTTATTTGAAATAGATAAATTAGGAGATAAATTAACAACCTCTCAATTATTAAGAAGTTTTATTGATGAAAGCTTATCTAATCATCCAGGAGTAGAAGGAGTTTTACAAATATATACTCCCCAAAAAAAAGAAGGACAACTTCAAATAATTGACGTTTTGACAATTCAAGTTTTCTCAACAAATAATCCTCATTTAGAAAAATATTTAAGAAGAAGACATGAAGAATTAATGTTATCATTAGGGCAACTTTCAAGACCGGAGTTAATACGAGAGATTAGAAGGAAATTTGGTGAAGAGATAGATTTAAAAAGTATAGATGGTTTTAATGATAATGAATTACGTAAAATTGTTGCTTTATTATATTTAGAAAGAGAAAGAAAGAGGGTATTAACTGAAATAGGTCTTAAAAGCTTAAGAGAAAAAGGTATGCCCTTTGATATTTATGCGAGCAATTTTTTACCTGAAGCAAGGAGAATGGTTTCAGAAGGAAATTTTTCTGAGATAATAAAAAGTCTTCCTCAAGGAGAAAGATAAAAATTTGAAAAGCAAATTAAAGAAGGTATTTTAGATTCGGTTATTATGGAAGAAATTAGTTGGCTTTTAGCCCAAAGATTAGCAATCAGTGGTTTAAGAAAAGGAGCTGAGGAAAGTTTAACTTTAGAACACATCCAATCCTTAGAAGATAGTAAAGGATCAATAGTAGGAAGAAAAACTAGAAAAACAGATAAAAAAGAAGAATTATTGACTGTTCCTTCATTAGTGAGAGATGATGGAGAAAGAATTAGTATAGAAGATTTTTTTCATGAAGGCAGAGTTTCACCTTTAACAAGTGAACAATGGTGTCAATTACCATTACGACCAGTAGTTACCCCAAGAGTTCATAAAGAAGAAGACTTAGCTGAAGCAATATTTGATCGAATAATATATTCACCGCATGTATGCGATCGAACAAACTTTAGGAATTTATCTTCTAAGACTAGAGAAAGTTTGATTGGAATTATAAGACAATCAATGAAAAACCAAGAGCCTATTAGACTCAGTTTATATTCTCCTCTGGGTGCTGTTGATAATCCATTTAAGAGAAATAATCAACAACTACCCGCAATGGCAGAAATAGATTTTTTACGAAGAATTATGGCGTTACATATAGCTGTTCAGCTTGTTTATCCACCAGGGATTCAATTCTTTCTTATTAATGAGGCTCCTGCATTTTCTAATAATCCCCCTGCATTTTCCGATATGGGAGTCTTTCAGTCTAAGTTCTTAGAACCTTTTCATTCAGAGATGGAAAGACTAATTAAATTGGTTGATGCAACCGGTGAGGTAATTAAATTATTAAGACTTGATGATCTTTTATGGGGGACGCCAGAAAAAAAAGAAGAATGGTTGAAATACAAAGAGAGAGCATATCAAGAAATGAGGGAAGCATATGATGATCCAAAACATCCATCCCACGAAATAGTTCGTTTAGAAATAAATACATTTATTTCTCCTATGGCAACTTGCACTGATCCTTATCAATACCCTGTTGCTTATGAGCTTGCTCCTGAAGAAATTTTGGGGGTTTATGAGGCGCTTAAGTTATATACAAAAAGCCGCATGAGTCATGTGGAATTGGCTTTGGGAGAGGTTGATACCACGTATGATCAGCTAAATCCTCGCCAAAAAGAATTATTTTTATTACTTTATAAAAAAGGGAAAGATATGGCCTTCCAATATCGTGTCACAATGAGAGCCAGAGAAAAACCATGGTATAAACTTCCGGTTCCAAAAGGAAAAGTAATTCCATATACCATGGTTACTAAACCTGATAAAGCCATTCTTAATCCTAATAGCGGGAATGCACCACATTTTCCTGCTCATGGTGAACCAGTCTTGAAGCCTCAAGGGGAAATTAATCAATCAACCACAGTAACAGTAAGACCATGGTTTTTAATTGTGGGCAAGAGAGGTAAATATTTACCGGTTTTTGATCCGGAAGGTAGATTTTTATATTTTGTAGAAATAGAAAGTGGTGTATACTAATAAAAATAAAAAGATAATATGAGTCAATATATTTCATTTCCTTATCAATTTGAACTACCTTTATCAAAGAGGAAGTTTTATCAGTTTAAGAAAAAAATTATTAAAAATTTTAGTTTAAAAAAAATTGTTGATTCGGAAATAAATCATCTAGATTTTGAAAATTTTAAAGAAAATTTTAAAAAAAGCGACAGTGTTGCCGAAAAAATTTTGTCAATCTTTTTAAATAAAGATTTATTACTTGGACCAAAGGAAAATATCTATAATAATAGAAAGTCATATCTTAATAAATTAAATTTTTTTATAAAAGAACAAAAACCAATATTATTTAGAATTACTCAAATAGCTTTTAAAATACCTAATCCTTTAAAAACTACCAGAACTACTCCAGATTTAGGAGAATTAGCATTTCTTTCACAATTCAACGATATTCTTCAAATAGTCAAAAAAATTTATCCTCCAGGAGCAAAATTAATTATTTTAGGTGAAAGCTACGTTTTTTATCAGATTGTTGGAATAAAAAAAAGTGAGTCATCTTTATATTTTAATACTATAAAAAAATGGCTCAAAGAACTTAATTGGCAAAACGATATAATACTTACTGATTTAAAAAAACTTGAAAAAAAAGTAAAAGGGTTCAAAGAAGAATATAAAAAAAACTTAAAAAGCTTGTATGAAGGATGGTCGAAAAAAGATAAATTTACTATTAATGAAATTAAGTCAATCGCTAACACTCTGTATTTAAGTATAAATACTAGAAAATATTCTCTTGAAAAATTAATGGATATTTATGATTCGACTAAAGAGTCAGGCGAATTAAAAACTATAAGAGATTATTTATACAATAAAGCAATAAAACAAAGCTTTCCTTATTTAGCTTATCATAAAACAATTGAAACAAGTAATTTAGGCGAAATGCTTTTTCCTAATAGTTTAAAATTAAGTTGCACTTATTCTTCTGGTGCTCTTTCTATTTTTACAATTAATAAATCAAACAAATTATATCCTTATCATGGCAGACCTCTTCTTTTGAATAAACAAGTAAAAATCTGTTATGAAATAGACTTGAAAAGAAAACCTTCGATAGTAGCTCATTATATTAATAAAGAAAAAAACCCTTTTTTCTTTACTTTAGAAAAATGAAAAATAAGATTATAGTTTTTGGTAGTCTGAATTTAGACTTTATTGTCAAAACAAAAAACTTTCCTAAGATAGGTGAGACTCTAATGGGGATTGAATATTTTATTGCACCAGGTGGTAAAGGCGCAAATCAAGCTGTTGCAGTCGCGAGATTGAGTTGTCCAGTATATATGATAGGGGCAGTTGGGAATGACTATTTTGGAGATCTTTTAATCAAAAATTTAAAAGAAAACCATGTAAAAGTAGATTACGTTTTTAGATCGAGTAAAAAAACAGGTGTGGCTTTTATAAATATTAATAATCAGGGTTTAAATTCAATTACTGTAATCCCCGGAGCAAATTATGAACTAAAAGATGAATTATTAAAAAAAACATTTCATCTTATTAAAAATAATGATATTGTTATTGTTCAGTTAGAGATTCCAATATCATCAGTGTATGAGATAATAAAAGAATCAAAAAAAAGAAAGGCTTTTTTAATTTTAAATCCTTCGCCTATTAAAAGGATTAAAAAAGAAATTTTAAAATTAGTTGACATTTTAGTTCTTAATGAAATTGAAGCGATAAATATTGTTAATAAAAAAATGACACAGAAAGAGATAGCCTTAGAGCTAGTTTCTTTAGGTGTAAAAAGAGTAATTATTACTTTAGGAAAAAAAGGCGCAATTTTTTGTGATAAAAATAAAAAAATAGATATTTTTCCAACCTTAAAAGTAAGAAGCGTTGATACAACAGGAGCAGGTGATGCTTTTTTGGGAGCTTTGGCAGGTTCTTTATTAAAAGGTGAATCTTTTTCAAAAGCGATAAAAATTGCCAATATTGCGGGAGCTCTTTCCACAAAAAAATATGGGGCGCAAAACTCATTTCCTTTTCTTAAGGAAATGAAAAAGTTACGAAACATATGAGACTTTTTAGAGGATAAAAAAGAAATAAGAAAATGAAAGGATCAATTGGAGTTTCAACCACATATCAGGATATATTCTTTGGTACTCCTTTATATAATAAAAAATCTATGAAACACTTAAACTCTATCTTTTCATTTTCAAAATCAAAAGAAGCCCAATTTAGGCTTCAA
>JBBILA010000027.1:0-11731 GCA_037445105.1 Candidatus Microgenomates bacterium | reverse complement strand
CAAGAAATCAAAAGCAGATAAAGATGATTTTGAGGAATAAGATCTAGCATAAGCAATCTTTTTTTCATACTCAACTGCGGTTAAGATATATCTTTTGATTCCATATGGTAAATACAAAACAATTGTATCACAGCAAAAGAAAAATGGTTTTTTTAAAGATAAATAGTCATTAGTATTAACCTCATTGATTCTTATCTTTTTAGCGCCTCTGCTTTTTTCCTTTTTCGATCTAATCCGCTTTACTTTATTGGGATTGTAATAAAGATTGTATTTTGAATAACTGATAAGATATGGTGTTGAGAGACATATTGACCATATTCTTTTTTAAATAGCTTTTGGAGTTTAACTTTACCTAGTCTTATGTATTTTTCTCTTAGATGTTTAATCTTTATCTCTGTATTAAAATCCAAGGTTGTCTTTCTTTTTGTTATTGGTGTTTTTGGTTTATCCTTAAAAGAAAATAGTCTTTTACCTTGTAATTCAAATCTATTTTTCCATTTGTAAAATGTTTTTCTTGATATTTTAAATGCCCGACAAACAACAGAAACATTTTTAATTTGATAATAAAACTCAAGTAGATAACCGCAGTTGGGCAATAGGCGATATTTCTCCCATAGGATGCTTTTTTACCAACTTGTAAAACCAATATGGGAGATTATACGTTAAAGAATATGTTCCCGCATTACTTAATTTTCCTGAGCTCATATTTATTGATATATTCTGATACAGAAGTGTTACCTATGTTTCTCAATTTACGCACGCACATTGATCCAAAAAGACTTTTGGAAGTTACATGCCGATTAAAGAAAATAGTTCGATGGTATATTGAAAAAAAAGTTGACATCTTTCCAAAATTATCTATTGAAAGCTATGTAATGAGTTGTGTTTCTTCTAATCGAGAATCTTTTTAATGAATTCTTCCCATGTCTTTTTAATTTCTTTCATTCGATATTTTTCAGCGTGTTTTAATCCCTTTTCTAATCTGAGGTTTATCGATTTGAGATTTTTACGATCGCTGATGTAATTCATCGCATCGGAAATATTGTCAATATCATAAGGTGAAACAAAGATGGGTTGGCCATCAGCATGTATTTCTCTGTGGACAGGAATGTCTGATATGATAACAGGGCATTTGCAGGCCATTGCCTCTAATGGTGGTACTCCAAAGCCTTCTTCATATGGGACAAAAATCAGCGCTTTAGCTTGTGAATAGAAGTAGGGTAGGTATTCTGTGGGAACATCTTCTAAAACTAAAACGTCTTCGTCTTTAAGCATACTTAAATAACCTTGATCAAGACCCCATCCAATTTTTCCAACAAGAACAAATTTCAAATTCGGCTTTTTTAATTTTACTTTCTTAAAAGCGTGATATGCACTAATTATATTTTTTCTTGGCTCAATAGTAGAGACACTTAAAAAATAATCAAAATTTTGATCAGGTAATTTTTGATGATAATATTTATTTTTGCTGTTAAATAAACGAATGAGTTTGTCGATTTTTGGACCATTATTTATCGGACTAAATAAATCTAGTATTGACACAGGAATAACAGAGACACGTATACTTTTATCGTTAAATATTTTTTTGATATCATTTGCTGTTTTGCTACTTATTGAAACAAAATCTACTTTTTGACCTATGGACTCTTTTATTGCTTGATATTGGAATTTTGATAAAAAGTGACCTTGATGAACAAAATTGGGAAATTTAATTTTAATTAAGTCATATGTTCTTACAATTTTCTTGGCGCCAGTGATTCTAAGGGGAACTTCTTGGATGAAAAAAACAATATCATAATTTTCTAGGTTTAGGGTGGGAGGTTTATAGCCATCTTTTTGGTATCCATAAACTGCTCCTTGTAAGGACCAATTGATAAACAGAATTTGAGATCTCAAAAATTTATTTCGAAATTCTTTATTCTTTAAGTCATTAAACAAAAAAATATAGAGGCTTTCATTCAATGCTTTATCAAAGGGAAAAATATCAATTCTTCTCCTCAACAATTTCTTTAAATGAATAAATTCTTGAATTTTTCGTATGTAGAATAGACTACTTAAGTTAGGTTTTGTTAATTGGCTGTAAATTGCTAATATTTGAGATGACTTAACGAGATTATTTACTCGACTTCTAAAATTATAGTTTAAATAACTCCAATTATCTTGCATATCATATATTAAATAATCTAATTGAAGATTTTTTATTTCATTGAGCATCAAAAGAATTGATTTTATATCCTGTTGAATACCAGTGTTACCATAAACTAAAGGCGAAATGTCAAAGAGAATTTTGATATTTTTTTTCATATTCTTCAATAATTTTACAATATTTATCTAAATCATTGTTGCAAAAAGTTAATTTTTCATTTAATTTATTTTTGGTGAATATCGAAATAAAATTTAATTTGTTTTTAAATTTATTCCACAAGTCTTTCAGAAAAAAATCGAAGTTCTTATCTTCATAATTTTTCAAATAAAATTTAATTTCTTCTTTATTAAGTGGTAGTCTATTAAAGAAAGAAGTTATTAAGAAAGAAATATTTTTTTTATTAACTTTTTCTTTTTTGTTCTTTATAAAATGATCTAAAAATCCATAGATGATAATTTTTTCTTTATTATCAATAAAAGCTCTTTGATGTAAAAAATGAAGAGTATTTGATTTGAATAATTTAAAAAGTTTTTTTGTATTTTTTGGTTTTATATCAGAAACATATCTTTCTGCGTAAATAATTGGATTTTTTTTACTAATAAGAAAATTTTTTTGTGTTAAAAATTTCTTTAAATCTTTTATTGAAATTAATTGTTCCTTTTTTACAGTTTTAAATTTTGTATTAATCATTAATGTTATTCTTATAACTTCTTCAGTTATTTCGCCTCCATGATTAAAATTAAGTGAATTAAAAAACTCAGTTTTTCCTTCTCCATGATCGCTTAAAATTATAAAAAGCGTATTTTTATTTTTAAATCCCAATTTATCTAAATTACCTAAAATTTTTGGAAACCTAATTTTATCAAACTTCTCTATTCCCTTAAAATAATATTCACTTAAATATTTTTTATGATCTAAATTTTTTTTAAAAAGAAAATTTCTTATTTCATCAAAAGAATCGTGTGGATTTTTCTTTTGATTAATTTTACTTTTTATATTAAGTTTTTTTCTAATTTCTGTAATTGAATCATAATAATCTTCATTTATTTTTTTATCTTCTGCTTTATCTTCTATAAAAAGATATGGCTCATGGATATCAAAAAGATGAATAAAAATAAAATTTTTATCTTTTTTAAAATCAGAGACTGATTCCCAAAGCCAATTGGAATTTTCATAAGTTTTTATTTTAAATCCCCGCCAGATATCCATTTCAGAAAAAAGTTCTTTAATGTCGCTATAAAAAAATGTTTGATAACCTTTTTCATTTAACTCTTCAGCAATGGTTTTGGTTTTTGGATTTAATTTTTGGTTAAAATCAAAAAAAGCCCGGATACCATGAACAGGCGGGTATTCACCGGTAAATAAACTAGCATGAGCAGAGGTTGTGTAAGTGTTGGTTGAATAGGCGTTTAAAAAAGTTGTTCCTTTTCTTGCAAATTCATCAAGATTAGGCGTCTTTATTGGTTTATGTTTACCTTTTCCGTAAATCAAATCACGATTATAATTAATACCATCAACTCTTAAGGAATCAACAGAGATAATAACAATATTTTTAAACATAGACATTATTTATAATTTTATTATTAAATTATCAAATATGATTATAACAGAAATAATTAAAAAAATTCTTTTTAGAAGGAAACATCTTATATGCATAGGAGATTCTCATATTCAAGTTTTTGAATACATCAAAAAATATAAGTTAATTCCAAACGCTGAAATAGAGATAAAAATTGTTGGTGGTGCTACTGCACAGGGTATGGTGAATCCAAATTCTAAGACGCAGGCTTTAAATATTTTTAAAAATTATCTTAAAAACAAAAGAAAGAGTTCAACAATATTAATTCAATTAGGAGAAGTTGATTGCGGTTTTGTAATATGGTATAGATCACAAAAGTACAATATTAGTATTGAAGAACAACTTAATATATCGTTAAATAATTATTTTAAATTTTTAAAATATTTAAAAAACATTGGATTTAAAACAATAATTATTTTGGGCGCTATTTTACCAACAATTAAAGACAATGTAAAAGAATTGGGAGAAGTTGCTAATTTAAGAAAAGAGGTTAAGGCAAGTCAAAAAGAAAGAACTGATTTAACTCTTAAATATAATAGATTATTAAAAGAATTTTCTGTGAAAAATGATTTTAAATATATTGAAATTACAGATTATATAATTAATAAAGAAACAGGTTTAGTTGATGATCAATATGCAAATCAAGATAAAAGAGATCATCATTTATCTAATGAAAAAACGGCACCCTTTTGGATTAAAGAACTTAAACAATTAGGAATTTTATAAAATCACCAATACCCCAACTTCCTTAACCTTTCCATCGTTTTTTCTTTTGTTGCTTCTCTTCCGGCTCTTTCGGGGGCATTTTTGTCTTTAACTGGTTTGGTAAAGGGCGCTTCGCCTAATGATTTATAGCCTTTGTCATATAAATTGACATAAGGGACTTTAAATTTTTTGATATAAGCCCAGATATCATCTAAAGTAAAATGAAGAATTGGATGAATCCGCATATGAGTTGATCTTTGAGAAAAATATTTTTCATTTGATCGAGCTTCGTGTTCATCCCAGCGGATTCCCGAGATGAAAGCTTTAATTTTATATTCGCTAATCGCAAAATTGATCGCATTAATTTTAGCAATTCGCATCACCTCCATTGCCAATTCTCGATTATTTTCCTTAATCGCTTTTTCATAAGCTTCCAAATCTTCAGGAAGATGTTTTTGCCAAATAAGATCAAGCTCCCAGTCTTTTTTAAGTTTTTTAATAAAATCATAAACTTCAGGAAATTCTAAAGTTGAGTCATTAAACATCACTTTAAAAGGAACCTTGCCTTTAAAAGTTTCCCTGACTAAATGAAGGACGACAGTTGAGTCTTTACCGCCGGTCCAGGCGATGGCGATATCTTTTGGCTTAAACTTTTTAGCTGCTTCGCGGAGCACCTCTTGAGATTTTTTTATTTTATCTTCCAATTTCATTTATTTTTTAAATAATTTTTAAATAAGTATTTTTCTATTTTAACAGATTTTTTGATTTTTTTATTTATTTATAAAATCTAAAAAAACCTTTTGATTATTTGAAAGAAGGCTTTTTGCCATAAATGATTAAATTTAAAAACTGTTTTTTAAAAAAATCAATTTTTAATTTAGGAAGATATTTTTTTACTTTTTTTAAATCAAGTTTTTTTTCTTTTAAGCCAAAATTTATCTGCTGTTCAAGTTTCCAGATATCATATTTTTCTTTATCTTTTTTAAGTCTTTTTGTATTGGTTGACCAGTTGTACATAACTTTATTATATCATTTTTAATGAAATTTAGATTCTTGGTGGAGTTTATTTCAAATAAGTCAGGAGTTCGGTTGGAATGACAAGACTTGCTCAGAGACTGCGTCTTGAGCGGGTTGAAGTAACAAGAGAGTGAGATTCCCGATCAAGTCGGGAATGACAAGAAACAAAGATTCCCAATTACTCGGGAATGACAGGAAGATGAGATTCCCGATTGCTCGGGAATGACAGGAAGATGAGATTCCCGATTGCTCGGGAATGACAAAAGGTCAAGATTCCCGATCAAGTCGGGAATAACACTTTAAATTATTATCTCTAATAGATCTGGAAATAAATTTATTTTATTTATGTTTTCTTCATTGATTAAAAAAGGCATCAGTTTTCTTTTCAAAAGATTTATTTTTTTTCTTTCATTTTCAAATTTCTCTATTGCTTTATCAACAATATTTTTTGGCAGGTGATTTTTTTTGACAAAATCCCAGTCGATTTTTGCTTGTTGACCAATAAGCCAGACAATATCATAAAGATCTCTTGCTAAAGTTTGTTTTCTTTGAAGATAGGCATAAATTTTTTGAGTCAATAGCTGATTAATATCAATGGTGACCACATTAACTAAAAAACCATAACGATTCAATAAAATCACCTCTCTTTTTTCACCCCGCCAATAATTTTCAAAATCAAACTTAATCGCTAATTTTTCTTCTTTATTTTGGGAAAGATTTAATTGTTCAAGTAGCTCTAAAAATTTTAACTCAAAATAAATTCTTTTGCCGGTTTTATTCTTATAAATCTCAACATCGATATTTTCTTTTTTTAGCTCATCAGCTAATGAGTTCATAAAAGTATTAATATCATCAAAATCGATTTTTTCTCCCAAATCAAAGTCTAAATCTTCAGAAAACCTATCAAGATTTCTTAAAAGTCTTAAAGAGGTGCCGCCAATAAAATAGAGTTGAGACGAGATTTTTTTCCGATAGAGATGATCTAAAATTTTAACCTGTAAAAACTCCCTTAAAATTCCTCTTTTTTTAAATTCAGGCAAACCATATTCTCTGGCAAATTCGAGAATTCTGGAAAAATTATCAACTATAGGATTCATATTCTTATTTTTTTTAGCCAACGAGGATAACTTTTAAGATACTTTTTCAGTAAAGAAAAATCTATTGCTTTCAAATCAAGCCGAAGATCATCGATTTTATTGATTTTTCTTAGATAAAAAAAATCCAGCAATGCTTTCTCTTTTTTGGCAATTTTTAGATAGCCATTTTTAGTTTTGACAATATCAAAACCGAAGAAAAATTTGGGATTGATTTTAAAATAGTGATAAATGCCAAAAATGGTTTTGATTTTTTTGCTGGTAATCGTGGTTACTGAGGTGACTGCTTGAGGGACATCAGGTATAATCCCATAATAGTTAAGCGCCGATTCGCAGCTGATATACGAAGGAGAATAAAGAAAATTAGCTAGTTCTAGTTCATCAACTTCTTTGAGATTAAAACAATATAGTTCTCTTTTCACTCGGTATATTAACCTTTTTTTTACAAAACGGGACAACTGAGTCCTTAAAGTAATCAATTTTTCATTAGGAAAATATTTAGTCGCATCAGCGATGGTAAAAAGATTGGTCTTAATTTTTTGTTGAAGCTCGAAAAATTTCATTTATAGAAAATATACAAAAATGTATATTATCTGTCAATATGTATTGAAATTATTTAGCCAATTCAGTTTAAAAAGATTAAGATTGTAAATGTGTGAAGGTGTAAAAGAGTATAAAGGTTGAAATTAGTTAGAATCGGTTAAATCGGTTAACCAATTTGCGAGTTAACTGATTAAGATTAAGTTAAAAGTTTAAAGTGAAAAATTAAAAGTTGCAGTTAAAAATTCAAAATTTAAAAGTCAAAAGTCAAAAGGACAAGTTAAAGGATTGAATAAATTTAAAATTTCATTCATAAAGATGTTCTCTTACTAAAAGAAACTTTTGTCAAATATTTCCATTAGTAATGGAAACTATTTGATACTTTCTACTATCTTCAAAAAACTTTCTCCGTAATCTCTCCATGAAAATCTTTTTTTTATTTCAACAGATTTTTCTTCATTTAGTATTTTTTTTAGTCTTTTTAAAATCTTTTCTTCATCGCTTTCATCAACAAGATATTTTTCTTCTAAAATCTCTCTTAAAGATGAATTTTTTCCAGCTAAAACAGGAGTGCCGCAAGCTAAAGACTCAAGCGGAGGCAGACCAAAACCTTCATATTTTGAAAGATATAAAGTCGCTTTTGCGCCACTATAAAAACAAGGCAAATCATCATCATCAACAAAACCAACAAAAATCACTTTATCCTCAAGACCTAGATCTTTAACCAGCTGAAAAATCTTTTCGTTTTTCCAGCCGGCTTTGCCAACAATCAAAAATTTAAAATCAGCATATTTTTTATCTTTGATTAATTGGGAAAATACTTTGATTGCCGTGTCAAGATTTTTTCGCGGTTCAATGGCGCCGACATAAAGAATATAACGTAGAACGTGTAACGCAGAACTTGATAAATACCTTTTCAAGACTTTCTCAATCTTTTTTTTATCGTCTATTTTTTTAAATCTTTCATCAACTCCCGGATAGATGATATGGACTTTTTTTTCATCAATCTGAGGATAAAGTTTTAACAGATCATTTTTGGTATTTTCTGAGTCAACAATGATCTCATCACCGTATTTAATGGTTTTTTCTAATTTTTTTTCATGAGCGTCAATTATCTCTTGAGTATGATATTGAGGATAGAGTTTCCAGGTTAAATCGTGGATGGTGGTTATTCCTTTGGCGCCGGGCAAAAGCGGTGGTCGAAGAAAATCAGATGAGAAAAAGACATCAACCTTGCCGATCAGCCACTCAATTGGTAAAAAATCATGATGACACCATAAAAATTTTAACACTCGTGGCGGAAGTCTGAAGTCATAGATTTTTCCTCCTAATTTTTTAAGTTCATCAAGATAATAAAAATTTTTTGGTCGGCGAAGCGAGCTGTAAAAAAGATGATATTGATTTTTTTTATCAATCAAAAGAAGATTTTTTACCAGATTAAAAGTATAGTTAGCGACGCCTGAGCCGGCATAATTTAATTGAGTGATATCAATTCCGATTTTCATTTTATTATTTTATACAATTTAAGAATACCAGATTTTTTAATTAATTGATAAGGGTTATCTTTAGGGGAAACCAAATAATTTTCACATTTTTTATCTTTATTAAAAGTATTTAAATAATTGATCTCTCCTACTCGACTATAAAACATGATTGCTTCATAAGGCATTGAGTCAACGTAAAGACATTTTGGGTTTTTAAGTGTTTGAAAATATTCGCCGATAATTTTATTTTCTTTATAAGTTGGTTTGATGATTGGGAAGTTTTTATAAAAAAATAAAAAAACAATAAGGGTTGTTATTACAATAAAAAATTTGTGATTAAATTTTGGCAAATCTAATTGACAGATAATTAGTGAAATTAATATTAAGAAAAAACTAAAAATCAGCGCTATTTTGTTTGTTGTCTGATAAAAAAGAGGCAAACCGCTGATAAAAATTATCAATAAAAAATTAATTAATTTATTTTTTCTTTTAATCATTTCATTTATTGATAAACCGATATAAAGAATAATTGATGGAATAAGAGGCAGGACATACCACCAGACTTTATTTTTTGCTAATGAGAAAAAGATAAATGAAGGAATAATGAAAAAAATCAAGGTTAACTTTTCAAGAGAAATTTTTCTTGTTTTTAGATCTAAAAATAAAAACGTTACAAATAAAATAACACCAATTCTAAAAGACTCAAACCACCAACGAAAATACCAAAAAATAGGTGCTTTTTGAGTGATGTCTTCTGCTAGAGTTCTGTTTTTTGCAAAAAGGACAAAGGTTTCTAAAAAAATTGTTAAACCAAATTTTCTAATAACTAGCAATATCCAAGGCGAAATAACTGTTAAAAAAGAGATAAATATTATTATTCCTTCTTTTAGTGTTAACCGCTTAAAAATAAGTAAAAAAAATAAGGGAAAAACGAAGATAATTGATGGTTGTCCTTTGGATAAAAAAGCCAGTCCCCAACTGACACCGGAGAAAATTAAAAAAATCCTTTTATTTTTTCCTTTTCTTAAAAAAATTAAAAAGTTGATTATCGCTAAGGTAAGAAAAAAAGAAAGCATTGTATCCATAAGGGCTGATTGCGAAGACAGCCACCAGTCCTTTGCTGTTAAAATTGGTATCAGCGATAACAAAGCATAGACTTTATTTTTAAATATTTGATAATGAAGAAAGAAAACAAAAATGATTAAAATAGTTCCAATGCCAAAAATAAATGAAGGCAAGCGATAAGCCAGCTCACTTTCCCCAAAAATTTTAGTTGACAAAATCATCGATAAGAAAAAAAGCGGCGGTCTTTCTAAGTGAAAGTAAAGCCAGTTATTATTAAATGGGTTTTTAATTTTTAATTTTTCGTTTCTTAAAAATGGGCTTCCGGTAATTGGTCCAAGATACTGTTCTAAAAGTTTCATATTTCTTGCTCCTTCTGCCCGGTTGGCTTCGTCAAAGTCATGAAAAGGGATTGAGGACATATTTTTAATTGAAAGAAAGATAAGAAAAACAAAAGCTGAAATAAAAATTAGATAGATAAGTTTTTTCATAATTTATTATAAAGACTGTTTTTGAGCAAAGACAGCTTTTATAAGCCCAGAGAGATTTCTTAATCTTTCAAGAAAAAGATGATAATCAAAGCGGAATTTTTTTGGGTGCTTTAAGATAAGCAAAATCCAGTTTTTAAAATCAAGCCAGTTTTTAAACCAACCTAAAGTTTTTCCGGTTTTCATATGTTCATGCAAAACAAAAAAATCTTGATGAAGACCAAAACGATAACCTTTTTCTTTAAGAGTCAAAAAAAGATCAACATCTTCAAGATAAGCAAAAAACCGCTCATCAAAACCACCAAGTTTTTCAAAAACCGATTTTTTCATTAATAAACAAGCAGCGGTTAGTCCATCAAGACTTTCAATTTTCAAGCCTAGTTGTTTAACCAAATTTATTTTTCCATAAGGCAAAACTTGGTAACCAAAATTTTCAACACTTCCATCAGGATTGATAAGAATTGGAGATACAGCAATTAAATTATTCTTTTTTGCAAAACGAATCATTTCTAGAAATGGGTTGCTGAAAATTTTAACTTTTGAATTTTGACTTTTTAACCCCGAAGGGGTCATTTTGGGATTTTTAATTTCAAAATTAATATCATCGTTCAAAAACAAAAGCCACTCTCCCCTAGCCTTTTCTACTCCTAGGTTAATCGCCTTAGCAAATCCCTGATTTTTTTCTTGAGGAAGATAAACAAAAAGACGATTTTTTAAATTTTTAATTAATTGTTTTTTTTCTTCATTTGGTTGGTTATCAACAACAATAATCTGATAAGGAAAGCGGTTAAGATATAAGAGAAGTTTTTTTAAACCTTTGGTATTGGATAAAGTAGGAATGATGATTGAAAGTAACATAATACCATAATTATAAAACATGAAACATGAAACGTCTAACACTTTAAAGTGGAATGTAGGGGCAAAATATCGAATTTAAAAATACTAATCCGCTTGGTTAAAATTTAAAATATCAAAAATAAAAAATGAAACAATTAAGTTTTTAAATAGAGACTAAAATAGAAGGTTAACTCATCTTTAAGTTTATCTTTTATCCAATTCTTTTGTTTTTCATCAAGAAGATCGCCAAGACCGGATAATAATTGATTCTTTTTTATTTTTTTTAATTTATTTAAAGCTTCTTTTATTCCATTTTTAAGAGAAATACCGGTTTTTTGATAAAAAAATTCTTCATCGAAAGACCAATCATTTTTTAAAAAAAACCAAAGATCAAAAAGATCGCGCGCGGCAAATTTTTTTCTTGTTAAAAAAGCGGCTAATTTTGATGATAACATTTGTTCTTTAGTTGTTACTAAAATTGGGATACCTAAATAATTTTTTAACTCGGATTTTGTTTTAATACTTCTTTTAGAAATCTCAACTTTAATTTTTCTTTTATTTTTTTCGTAGCTTAAAAGAAAAAAAAGAGTATATCGTTTTTCTGTGGCATCAATTAAATGACCAAAATGATTGAGAATTTTTTTAAGTTCGGCAAAAACCTCGTTTTTTTTATTTTCATCTAATAAATCAAAGTCAAGATCAACAGATAATCGAGGAAGTTCATACAATAAAAATGCCGCTGTTCCACCTTTAAACAGTAATCGATTCCTTAAAACTGG
>JBBILA010000026.1:0-11773 GCA_037445105.1 Candidatus Microgenomates bacterium | reverse complement strand
ACTTTTATTTTAACTTTATCAGTTCCTTTAATTGACGGCGTTTATACAATCTGCCGAAGAATTTACCAAAAAAATCGCCTTTTAAAGCTGACTGGGGGCATTTTCATCATCGGCTTTTAGAAATTGGTTGGGGAAGAAGAAGAATTGCAGTTTTTTATTGGTTAGTAACAGCAATTTTAGGTTTTGCCAGTCTTTTTTTAAAAAGCCACGAAAAACTCATCTTTTTGATTTCTTTTTTTATTTTAATGGTTGTTTTTATAATAATTATTAATCAAATTAAAAAAACAAAAATAAATCAATGAAATACTTTATCAAAACTTTCGGCTGTCAACAAAATAAAGCAGACTCGGAAAGAATCGCATCCGCATTTGAAGCAAGAGGAATAAAAAAAGCTAGAAATTATAAAGATGCCAATTATGTTGTTATCAATACCTGCATGGTCCGCCAATCAGCCGAAGATAGAGTCTACGGATTAGTTAGAAATTTAGCCAAAATAAAAGAAGAAAAAACAAAAAATAAAGAATTTTTCAAAATTATTATCACCGGCTGCATGGTAGGAGTGGCTTTTAGAGATAAAACCGGAAAATTGCTAAAAAAAATCAAAGAGAGAATGCCTGAAGTTGATGAATTCATGCCGATTGAAGAAGTTGGCTTTGATAATCAACCTCTTCGTCAAGACAAAATAAATGCTTGGGTGCCAATCTCCAATGGCTGTAATAATTTTTGTACTTTTTGTGTTGTTCCCTTTACCCGAGGAAGAGAAATCAGCCGTCCATTTGAAGAAATTATTAACGAATGTTTAGAACTTAAAAAACAAGGTTATCAATCAGTCACTCTTCTTGGACAAAATGTTAACTCGTACGGCGCTGATCTTATTTTAGGAGAAAAAAATGTCCAAGTGATGAGAGATTTGCCTGAAAAATACTTTAAAAAATCAAAAATCAAAAGTCAAAAGTCAAAAGAAGAACAAAATACACAAATACAATTTAAAATTAAAAACTACCCCCAAGTCAAACCTGTATATGTAAAACATTTAGGTAGATATCGAATTCCAACGCTTTTTCCTTATCTTTTAGAAGAAGTGGCAAAAATGGGTTTTGAAAAAGTAGATTTTATCTCGAGTAATCCTTGGGATTTTTCCGATGAACTCATTGATGTCATTGCCAGAAATAAAAATATCACCCGAACAATTCACCTCCCTGTTCAATCAGGTGATGATAATGTCCTAAAAAGAATGAATCGATGGTATACGGCTAAGCAATACCTTGAATTAATAGAAAAAATTAGAAAAAAAATCCCCCAAGTAAAATTTACTACTGATATTATTGTTGGTTTTTGCGGTGAAACTGATGAAGAATTTGAAAATACAGTAAAACTTTGTCAAAAAGTTGGTTTTGATAAAGCTTACATTGCTATGTATTCTCCCCGACCAATGACAGCGGCAACAAAAGTCTTCAAAGATGATGTCCCTTATGAGATCAAAAAAAAACGTTGGCTTATTTTGGAGAATCTGATTAATAAACCTAATTTAAGGAATTAAAACAATTTTATTATGATAAAATTATCTTTATGAAATTATTAGTGACTGGAGGAGCAGGTTTTATCGGTTCAAATTTTATTCTTTACTGGCTTAAAAAATATCCTCAAGATACAGTAATTAACCTTGATAAACTAACTTATGCTGGTAATTTAGAAAATTTAAAATCTGTTGAAAAAAATCCTCACTATAAATTTGTCAAAGGTGATATCTGCGATCAAAAGCTAATTAATCAATTGATAAAAGAGGTCGATATTATCATTCATTTTGCTGCTGAAAGCCATGTGGATAGATCGATATTAGATCCGGCGCCTTTTATAAAAACCAATATTGAGGGAACATATACTCTGCTTGAAGCTGCTTTGAAAAACGGCAAAAAAAGATTTCATCATATCTCAACGGATGAAGTTTTTGGCGCTTTACCCTTAAATTCAAAAGAAAAATTTACTGAAAAAACCCCTTATAATCCGCGAAGCCCTTACTCTGCTTCAAAAGCTGCTGCTGATCATCTGGTAAGAGCTTACTATACTACCTATAATCTTCCAGTAACCATATCAAACTGCTCAAATAATTTTGGACCCTATCAATTTCCAGAAAAATTTATCCCTTTAGCAATTACTAATCTTATTGAAGGAAAAAAAGTGCCGATTTACGGTGATGGTTTATATGTTCGTGATTGGCTTTATGTTGAAGACCACTGTCGGGCTATTGAGCT
The DNA here is from genome assembly GCA_037445105.1 of Candidatus Microgenomates bacterium. Lineage (GTDB taxonomy): Bacteria > Patescibacteriota > Microgenomatia > UBA1406 > GWC2-37-13 > GWC2-37-13. The sequence continues at coordinate 9,521 of JBBILA010000026.1, read as the reverse complement.
GATTATAAAAAAAGGAAAAATCGGTGAAACCTATTTAATCGGCGGTTTAACTAAAGATATAAAAAATATTGATGTTGTTAAAAAAATTATAAAAATTATGGGAAAAGATGAATCAATGATTGAATATGTAAAAGATCGACCCGGTCATGATCGAAAATATGCTATTGATTGGTCAAAAATCAATCGTCAATTAGGCTGGAAACCCCAACATAATTTTGATGAGTATTTAAAAATAACTATCAACTGGTACCTCAACAATCAAGATTGGTGGAAAAAAATTAAATCAGGAGAATATCAAAAATATTATCAAAAACAGTACAAAAATTATTAAAATAATATAGCTATGATCAAAATTGCTATTACTGGTGCAAATGGACTTATTGGATCAAGAATTATCGAACTACTTGAAGATGATTTTCAATTTATTCCCTTATCTCAAAAAGAGATGGATATTACAAATATTAATCAAGTCAAATCGGTTTTGAAAAATCTAAACTTTGATTTTTTTCTTCATTTAGCAGCCTACACCAATGTCGCTGGCGCTGAAACCAATAAAGACCTTTGCTATAAAATCAATGTTCAAGGAACAAAAAACGTTTTTGAAGAAGTATTAAATAAAAAGAAAAAATTCATCTATATCTCAACTGACTTTGTTTTTGATGGTAAAAATCCTCCTTATTTTGAAGATTCAATCCCTAATCCTGCCGGAGTTTATGGCAATTCAAAATATCAAGGAGAAAAAATTGTTGAAAATCAAGCAATGATTATCAGAATCTCTTATCCTTATCGAGCTTCTTTTGAAAGAAAGCGAGATTTTTTTAGGACTTTTAAGACTTTTCTTGAAGAAAAGAAACCTTTATCAATGATTACTAATTCTTTGATGACACCAACTTTTATTGATGATATTGCTTTTGGCTTAAAATATTTAATAAAAAATTATTCCTCAGAAATATTTCATCTTGTTGGCAGTCAAGCTCTTTCGCCTTATCAAGTAGCGATTTTAATTGCTGAAAAATTTAATCTTGATAAATCACTTATTGGAAAAACCACCTATGAAGAATATATTAAAAATAAACCTGGTTTACCTCAGTATGCTGATATCAGAACCAAAAAAAATCATTTTTTCAAAATGAAAAATTTTGAAGAAGGACTTTATCAAATTAAAAAACAGCTATAATAAAAATTTATGATTATCTCTATTATTGGTCATGGATATGTCGGACTGGTAACCGCCTGTGTTTTTGCTGATTTTGGCAATGATGTTTGGGTTATCGGTCATACGAAAGAAAAAATTGAGCGGTTAAAAAAAGGTGATCCAATAATTTATGAACCAGGACTAGCTGAACTTCTTCAAAAAAATTTAAAAAACAAAAGAATTCATTTTGAATTAAGTTATAAATCAATTTCTTTTTCTGATATTGTTTTTATTGCTGTGGGCACACCTCCAAAAGAAAATGGCGAAGCTGATTTATCAACTGTCTTTGAGGTTTCAAGAAATATTGCTAAAAATCTTGCTAATAATGAAAATCATTTTACCGTTGTCTCTTGCAAAAGCACCGTTCCTGTGGGAACAAATAAAAAAGTTGAAACAATTTTAAAAAAACACGCTCCAAAAAAAGCTAATTTTGCGGTTGCCTCCTGTCCAGAATTTTTAAGAGAAGGAACGGCTATCAATGATACTTTAAATGCTGACAGAATTGTTATCGGAAGCAGCTCGAAAAAAGCCATTGAACTTCTTTTAAAACTTCATGAACCAATTGACTGTAAAAAAATTATTACTGATTTAGCTTCTGCTGAACTAATAAAATATGTCGCCAATGCCATGTTAGCAACAAAAATCTCTTTTGCCAATCTTGTTTCTTTTTATTCAGAAAAAGTCGGCGCTGATGTTGAGGTAGTCCTTGATGCTGTTGGTTTTGATAAAAGAATTGGTCGAGTTTTTATGAATCCTGGCGTTGGCTATGGCGGCTCCTGCCTTCCAAAAGATGTTATGGCTCTAATCAGTATTGGGAAAAATCTTAAAATCAACTCTTCTTTCCTAGAAGAAGTAGAAAAAATCAATCTTTTAGCCAAAGAAAATTTTCTTAAAAAAATCATCAAAAATGCTCCTGGAAAAAACTTAGCTATCTTAGGTCTTGCTTTTAAACCAAATACTGATGATGTTAGATTTGCACCATCAATTTATTTTATTAAAAATCTATTAGAAAAAAATTATTCAATCTCCGTTTATGATCCAGAAGCAACAGAAAATATCAAAAAAATTTTTAAAAACAGAATAAAATATTTCAATAGTCCATATGAAGCTTTAAAAAATGCTGATGCCTTAGTGATTTTAACTGAATGGAATGAATTTAAACAAATGGATTTAGAAAAAGTAAGGTCACTTCTTAAAAAACCTTATATCTTTGACGGAAGAAATATCTATAAAAAAGAAATAATGAAAAAATTAGGATTTAAATATTTTTCTATTGGAAGATAAAAATTTATGAATATTCTTATTGCTGGCGGAAGCGGTTTTATTGGCTCTCACCTAACAAAACATTATCTTAAAAATCATCATCAGGTAGTAGTCATTGATAATTACATAACTGGTAGTAAAAAAAATTTAGAAGATGTAAAAAATCACAAAAATTTAAAAATTATTGAGGCTGATCTTGTCAATTTTGATTTTTCTTATCTTAAAAATCACTCTTTTGATATTGTTTATGATCTGGCCTCACCGGCATCACCAGCTTTATTTGAAAAACTTGCTTTTGAAATTATTAAAGTTAATAGTTTTGGACTGATAAATCTTTTAGATTTTTTTGTAAAAAGCAAAAGCAAAACTTTTGTTTTTTCTTCAACTAGCGAGGTTTACGGTGATCCAAAAATTAATCCTCAAAAAGAAGACTATTTTGGCAATGTTAATCCGATAAGCAAAAGATCAGTTTATGACGAAGGAAAAAGATTTGCTGAATCAATTATTTTTGCTTATTTTAGAAAATATAAAATTGATGTCAGAGTTGCCCGAATTTTTAATACTTATGGTCCTTTTATGAAAAAAAATGATGGTCGATTCATCTCAAATTTTATCAATCAAGCATTAAATAATAAACCGATAACCATTTATGGTGACGGTCAACAAACCCGCTCTGCTTGTTATATCGCTGATATGATCGATGGTCTTGTTTTATTAGGGGAGAAAAAACAATTAAATGGTCAGGTCATTAATCTCGGCAATCCTGATGAAAGAAAAGTGATCGAAATTGCCTATCTGATAAAAAAGATGACTAATTCATCATCAAAAATTGTTTTTTGCCCGATTGACAAAGATGATCCAAAAAAAAGATGTCCTGATATCACTAAAGCAAAAAAACTTCTTTCCTGGTCACCTCAAATAAAATTAGAAGACGGACTAAAATTAACTATTAATTATTTTAAAAATCTATGAGAAAAATCGCCATTATTTCACCAACCCATAATGAGAAAACTAATATAAAAAATTTTATTGAAAAAATTTTTTCTTTAGAACAAAATCTTCCTCAGTGGGATCTTAACTTAGTGATTGTTGATAGCGAATCAACTGATGGAACAGTTGAAATAATAAAAAGCCTGATGAAAAAATATAAAAAATTATCACTTTTGCAAACAAAAAAACAAGGATTAGGAAAAGCATATATTGATGGATTTAAATATGCTTTAGAAAAAATTAATCCTTATCTTATTATTCAGATTGATGCCGACGGACAACATAATCCAGAATTGATTCCTAATTTTATAAAAGAAATTGAAAAAGGAGCTGATTTTGTTATTGGCACTCGCTATAGTCTTGGCGGTTCAATCCCAAAAAATTGGGGAATCCATCGAAAATTTTTATCTTATTCTGCCAATTTATTGATGAAGTTTGGTTTTATGAAAATTAATATCAATGATTGGACCTCTGGTTTTCGAGCCATCAAATCCTGGATAATCCGTCAATCTTTAGATCATATAAAAAATTATTCCGGTTATGTTTTTCAAATTGCTCTTTTAGATTTTGCCTTAAAAAATGAGGCTATCGTCAAAGAAACTCCTATTAAATTTGAAGAAAGAAAAGGTGACAAATCAAAAATTAATGCCTTTCAATACTCTCTTCAATCTCTTTTCTATATGCTCACCCACTCTTCTTTTATTAAATTTATTATTGTTGGTTTTTTGGGTTTTATAATTGACTTATCTTTTGCTTTTTTATTTATTAATAAAATTAACTTTTCAAAACCAATAAGCAATATGATCAGCGCCGAAATGGCAATTATTTTTAATTTTTTAATGAATAATTTTTGGAGTTTTAAAGAAAAAAAAATTCAGGGTGGAGTTTTCCAATACTTAGTTAAATTTTTGTCTTTTAATTTTATTTCATCGGGATCAATTTTTATTCAAGGAGGAGGAATAAAATTAGCTTTAAAAATCTTTGGTGATAAATACTTTCAATTTTTTTCTTTTAATATCTCTTCTTGGATAATATATAAAATTTTTATTATTGGATTTATTATTATCCCTTATTCTTATATTCTCTACAATAAAATTATTTGGAAAAATAAGTAGAAAATTATTCTTTTGTTGCGTATTCTTTTGATACCCAGCCTTCCTCAAACTCTCCTTCAACTAAACTCTCTTGATTGCCATTAAACTTTATTTTATACCAACCATTTTTTTCCTCCAAAAACTCAAATTTTTCTCCTGTTTTTACTTTTGCCTCTTCGGTTGCTTCAATTGAAGGACCGCTTCTTACTCTTAACCATCCCTGAGGATTATTATTAATTAAAACATAAGTTTTTTCTGTTTGAGCGCTTTCAGTTGATTCTTTTTTGATATCTTCAAGTTTTTTTTGGCTTTGATCGAGAGCGAGCTTAAAAAAAGCATTTACCCGATATTGAGAATCAACTTTGATTTTTTGAGTTTTTTTAAAAAAACCAGGCATAAAAACCGCTAGTTCATGAGTCCCTGATAAAACATCCTGAAGTATCAAAGGAGCAATTCCTTTTTCATCGTTGTCTAAAATTACTATTGCTCCCTGAGGTTCGGTCTCAACATAAATCTCTCCATAATCATTACTTTTAGAAAAGTTGGTAATTTTTTCGGTGGTAAAAATAGCTCCGCTAGTTAAAATATCAGAACTGCCTAACTCAAAATTAACATAAGTTAAAGCATTTTTAAAAATTTTTACCTTACCATTCCAAGAAGCCGTATCAGTGGCTATTCCCTCAGGAATAAGTTTTAAAATATGTTCACCAACTTTAATTTTATCCTCATAAGGAGTTTTTCCTACTATCAGACTATCAATAAAAACACTCATCGTCGGCGAAGTAACCACTTTTAATCTGCCGTAATTATTTTGAATATCAAAGATAAAAAAACGAACAATAATAAATCCTAAAAAAAGAATTACCAATACCAAAAGAAAAAATAATTTATTTTTCATAGGATATCAATATTCTATTCCAGAAAAATATCTTTTTCAACAATCAATCAAAATTTATTATGAAAAAAAAAGATTTTTTTGTTATCATAATAACCATGATTAAAAATAAAATATTAAAGGATTTAAAAACCACCCTTAAAAATATTATTTTAGATAAAGAAATTAAAATTAATGATGATCTTATAAATCTTGAACCATCAGCAAATTTAAACTTTGGTGATTACTCTACTTCAATCGCTTTAAAACTATCAAAAGCTCTTAAAAAAAACCCTTTTGTAATTGCTCAAGAAATCGAAAAAAATTTTCCAAAAAATAATTTTATTGAGAAAATCGAGATAGTTAAACCTGGGTTTATTAATTTTTGGCTATCTAAATCAGAACTTATTAATCAATTAAAAAAATTTTCTCAAAACCAATTTAATTTTCCCCATTTTCATTTTGGCAAAAATAAAAAAATTATGGTTGAGTTTGCTCAACCAAATACTCATAAATTATTTCATATTGGTCATTTTCGCAATATCTCAACTGGAGAATCAATTGTAAGAATTCTTGAAACTGTCGGCAACAAAGTAATAAGAGCTAATTATCAAGGAGATGTTGGGCTTCATATTGCCAAATGCCTTTATGGAATTAAAAAAAATCCATTAGAAATAAAAAAATTAAAAACTTTAAAAGATAAAATAGAATTCATCGGTAAAATGTATACTTTTGGCACTAAAGCCTATGAAGACGATGAAAAAGCTAAAGAAGAAATTATCAAAATCAATAAAATGATTTATGATCAAGATCCAAAAATAATCTCTTTATGGAAAAAAACAAGAAAATGGAGTCTTGATTATTTTGACCAAGTTTATAAACGAGTTGATAGTCATTTTGATAGACTTTATTTTGAAAGCGAAGTGACAAAAAGAGGGCTTGAGATTTCAAAAGAATTATTAAAAAAAGGTATTCTAGAAAAAAGTCAAAATGCTGTGGTTTTTAATGGCAAAAAATACCATCTTGATACTCGAGTTTTCATTAACTCCTTAGGTTACCCAACATACGAAGGAAAAGAACTAGGCTTAGCTGAATTAGAATTTAGTGAATTCGGTGATATTGATAAAAATATCCACGTCGTCACTCCTGAACAAACAAGTTTTTTTAAAGTTACTTTTAAAGTTGAAGAACTTATCGATCCTAAAAAGTATAAAAATAAACAATATCATCTTCCTTATGAATGGGTAAAATTAAAAGATGGTAAAATGTCATCTCGTGAAGGAAACATTATTGAAACTAATTGGTTAATTGATCAAATCAAAGAAAAAATTTTAAAAAAATTTAAATGTAACAATGAAATTGCTGAAACTTTAGCTGTAGCATCGGCAAAATACTCATTTCTTAAAAATAGCACTCAAACAGTTATTTATTTTGACATTGATGAATCAATTAATATTGATGGAAATAGTGGTCCTTATTTAATCTATACTTATGTCCGCTGTCAATCAGTATTAAATAAAGCAGGTGAATTATCATTCTCAAAAAAACAGATATTTAAATTTTTGATTGAGCTGAAAATGATAGAAGACGAATTAAACTCTGAAAAAATCAAAGTGATAGAAGAAATTAATTTATTAAGAAAACTTTATCAATTTCCTGAAGTAGTTCTTAAATCAGCTAAATACTTAGCTCCTAATTTTATTGCTACTTATTTATATGAATTAGCATCCCAATATAATCTTTTTTATCAAAAAAATCCAATCTTAAAAGCAGATAAAAATTTAAAAACCTTAAGATTATTAATCACAATTGCAACAGGCAATACTATCAAGAAAGGATTAGAGTTATTAGGGATAAAAACTGTGGAAAAGATGTAGATTGACTTAATTAATCTAATTTCTAATTGATCTAAATAATTTTCAATAACTAAATAACTTGGATATTTTTTAGATTAATTAGGTTAATTAGAAATTAGAAATTTTATATGACGTTTTTTGTTTGTTCAAACTGCGGTTTTGGTTCGGCTTCTTGGTATGGTAGGTGCCCTGATTGCGGAAAATGGAATACTTTTGTTGAGAAACCAGAGTTTGCTAATAAAGAAAATAAAAAAGAATCGATCAAAAAAATCTCAATTACTCCTTTAAAAAATATTAAAACAGAAAAAAAATCAAGAATTAAAACCAATATCTTTGAATTTGATAGAGTTTTAGGAGGCGGTTTTGTCCCAGGAGAGGTAATTCTTTTAACTGGTGAACCAGGAATTGGCAAATCAACTTTAATTCTTCAATCATTAAAAAACTTAAAAACTCTTTACATATCAGGAGAAGAATCAGCTGAACAGGTTAAAGAAAGAGCTGATAGATTAAATATAAATCTTGATAATTTTCTTTTTTCTAATGATCTTCAAATTGAAGGAATTATTCAATCCGCAGAAGAAATAAAAAATAAAATTGAAGTTGTTGTGATTGATTCTATTCAAACGATTTACTCCAGCTCTCTTGAAAATCAATCGGCCTCTATCAGTCAGATTAAAGAGGCAACAAAACTTTTAGTTAATTTTGCCAAAAAGAACAATCTTATCGTTATCATTATCGGTCATATCACCAAAGAAGGAGAAATTGCCGGACCAAAAACATTAGAACATTTTGTTGATACTGTTTTGCACTTTGAAGGCGAAAAGATTTCAAATTATAGACTGATCAGACCTTTAAAAAATCGTTTTGGTTCAACTAATGAGATCGGAATTTTCGAAATGACATCAACTGGTTTAAAAGAAGTTGATAATCCTTTAGCTTTTCTTCAATCAGAAAATACCAATCAACCAGGAAAAGCAATTGTCGGTATTGCTGAAGGAAAAAGACCACTTTTTTTTGAAATTCAAACTTTAGTTGTTCCTACTTCTCTTGCTGTACCAAGAAGAGTTGTTAAAGGTCTTGATTATAATAAGATTCTTCTTCTTTTAGCAGTTTTAAAAAAACAACTTCATATACCTTTTGATAATTTTGATATCTATGTCAATGTTATTGGTGGTGTTTTAATCAAAAATCCAGGAAGCGATTTGGGGGTGATTGCTTCCTTTTTATCCTCAATCAAAAATATTTCTTTGCCAAAAAACTCTTTATTTTTAGGAGAAGTTGGTCTTCTTGGAGAAGTAAGAAAAAGCTTTTTTGAAGAAAAAATTATTTCTGAAGCTAAAAGGCTTGGGTTTAAACAAATATTCTCCAGTCAAAATATAAAAAATATCAAGCAACTAAAATCATTATTAAATCTATAATTCCTTGATATATTTTTTTTCAATTATTGATTTTCTTCCATTAACCCCTGTCAATTCTATTTTTAGAATATTTTCTCCTTTTTTCAAAGGAAAATCATATTCAAAAACTCCCTCTTTATTTTGATAGATTCTTTGATTGCCGATGATAATTAAAGCTTCTTTATCTGTTTTACCAATAATTTTTATTTTTTCTTCGGTTTTAAAAACAGTTTGTTTTGGAGATAATATCTCTAATTTTGGCGGTGAAAAATAAATGTAAATTTGATAAAAAAAATAGATTAAAAAAATCGTCCCTAAAAAGATGAAAATAACTCTTAAGATTTTTTTTGCCTCTGGTTTTAAATAATCCTCATTTATTTTTTTCTTAAAACTAATCTCTTCTTTTTTTTCATAATCTCTTATAAAAACGGCTAAAACTTTTTTTTCATCTAAACCCAAAATTCGTGAATAATTTTTAATTACACCAATGATATAAATTTTTGAAGAAAAAAAAGAAAAGTTATTTTTTTCCAAAGCTAATAAATATTTGGCTCTGATTTTTGTTTTTTTTTCAATATCAGAAATAGTAAGATTTTTCTTTAATCTTTGTTTTTGAAGAATCTCACCAACTGTTATCATAAAGATTATTTATTATAGCAAAATCAATCATTAAGTTTTAAGATGCGAAAGAAAATTTAAGAGTTAAAATTAAGTTAATAATAACAAATATTAAATAATAAATTTTTAATCAATTTTTAATAAATTAATTTTTAATATATTAAAAATTTAAATATTTATTATTGATTAAAAATTAATTTATTAATTTATTTATTATTTATTTATAAATTAGGT